>NZ_JBSHDU010000090.1:0-33722 GCF_053616475.1 Streptomyces sp. NPDC055815
TCGTGGTGCGGGTCCAGGCTCGGAAGGCGGAGGCGCCGCGGAGGGCGCCGTCCCGTGTGCCCACCCGTCCCGCCCCAGCGGGACGATTGCCCACACGGCGCGGGGCGCGGGGCCCAGAGCCCCCCTACTCGCTCGCGATCGCGTTCAGGACGTTCATGCGGCCCGCACGGAACGCGGGGACCAGCGCCGCGAACAGTCCCACGAACGCCGAGCCGATGAAGACCGTCACGATCGTCGGCCACGGGATCTCCAGGACCCCGAGGCCTTCGAGGGCGAGGAGCTTCTGCGCGGCCGTGCCCCAGCCCATGCCGAGCCCCAGGCCGAGCAGCGCGCCGAAGAGGGCGATGACCACCGACTCCAGGCGGATCATGCGCCGCAGCTGCCGCCGCGAGAGCCCGATGGCCCGCATGAGGCCGATCTCGCGGGTCCGCTCGACCACCGAGAGGGCGAGGGTGTTCACGACGCCGAGGACCGCGACGACGATCGCGAGCGCGAGGAGCCCGTACACGATGTTGAGCAGCTGACCGACCTGGTTCTGCAGCTCTTCCTTGTAGTCGGCCTGGTTGCTGACCTTGTACTGCGGGTACGGCGCGAGCGCGTCCTTGAGCGCCTGGTACGCCGCGTCCTCCTGCCCGTCCTTGGCGCTGGCCAGGATGAGGAGGCTGTTCGGCACCCGCTCGGCCGGCAGGTGGCGGGCGACGGTGGACACGTTCGTGTACATCGCCCCCTTGTCGACCTGCCCGGTGTCCGCGGTGATCGCCGCGACCTTCAGCTTGACCGTGTCGCCGCCCTTGAAGGCGAGGGTCAGGACGTCGCCGACCTTCACGCCGTGCTCGGTGGCGTAGTCGCTGCCGACGGACATGGCGTTCTCGCCGTACGCGTCGGTGAGGGTGCCCGCGGTGACCTCGCGGCGCAGGTCCTTCACGTACGTGGGGTCGGTGGCGGCCAGGTCGGCCGTGGTGGTCCTGCCCCGCGGGTCGGTGACCTTCGCGTCGACCCACTTGTACTCGGTGACGTGGTCCAGGCCGGGGGTCTTCTCCAGCGCGGACTGCGCCTGCGGCACGATCGGCTGCCCGGTGGCGGACTGCACGATGTAGTCGGCGCCGACGGAGCGGTCGAGTTCCTCGGTGGCCGAGGCGACCATCGAGGAGCCGACGACGGACAGGCCGGCGACGAGCGCGAGGCCGATCATCAGGGCGGCGGCGGTGGCGCCGGTGCGGCGCGGGTTGCGGAGCGCGTTGCGTTCGGCCATCCGGCCGACGGGCCCGAAGATCCGCAGGACGACGGCGCCGAGGACGCGGACGACGACTCCGGCGAGGAGCGGGCCGACGACGACGAAGCCGAGGAGGGAGAGGACGACGCCGAGGCCGAGCCAGAGGGAGCCGGGTCCGGCCTCCTCGGCGCGGGCCGCCGCCACCAGGGCGGCCGCTCCGGCGGCGGTGAGGAGGAGCCCGAGCACGCCCCGTACCCGTCCGGCCTTGCCGTCGGCGGGGGTGCCCGCGTCACGGAGGGCGGCCATCGGGGAGACCTTCCCGGCCCGGCGGGCGGGGATGTACGCGGCGAGGACGGTGACGACGATGCCGAGGGCGAGGCCGACGGCCGGGGTCGTCCAGGCGATCGTGAGGTCGCGGGTGGAGAGTTCCATGCCCATCGAGGACATGAGCTTCATGAGCCCGACGGCGAGGCCGACGCCCGCGGCGACGCCGGCGATCGAGCCGACGAGGCCGAGGAGGACCGCCTCGACGAGGACGGAACGGTTCACCTGCTCGCGGCTCGATCCGATGGCCCGCATGAGGCCGATCTCGCGGGTGCGCTGGGCGACCAGCATGGAGAAGGTGTTGACGATGAGGAAGATGCCGACGAGGAAGGCGATCCCGGCGAAGCCGAGCATGGCGTACTTCATGACGTCGAGGAAGCCGGCGACGTCCTCGCGGCCCGCGTCGGCGACCTCGGCGGCGGTGTGCAGCTTGTAGTGCGCGGCGTCGGCGCCGAGGGCGGCGGCCACGTCCGCCTTGAGGGCCTCGTCGCTCACACCGGGCTTCGCGTCGACCATGACCTGGGTGAACAGGCCTTCCTTGCCGAGGAGTTCGCGCTGCGCGGTGGCGGTGTCGAAGTAGACGACGGTGGCGCCGGGGTTGGTGACCTTGAACTCGACGATGCCGGAGATCTTCGCGCTGTGGTCGCCGGTGACGGCGATCGTGCGCAGGGTGTCGCCGATCTTCAGGTGGTGCTTCTCGGCGGTGCCGGAGTCGACGACGACGTCGGTGGGACCACGCGGTTCGTGGCCGGAGGCCAGCTCGACCGAACGGAGCTCGTAGGGGCCCCAGTTGACGGCGATGGTCGGCGCGCCGCCGGTGGGGCCGACGTTCTTGTTCTTCGCGTCGACGACGGTGACGCTCAGGGAGGTGACCGAGCCCTGCGCGTCCTTGACGCCCTCGGCCTTCCTGACCCGCTCGACGAGCGAGGCGGACAGGGTCTCGGGGCGGCCGTTCTGCGGGGTCTCGTCGTTGCCGCCCGCGCCCTTCGGGCTGACGGTGACATCGGAGGCGGTCGACGCGAAGAGCTTGTCGAACGTCGTGTTCATGGTGTCGGTGAAGACCAGCGTCCCACTGACGAACGCGACGGAGAGGAGGACGGCGACGGCGGAGAGCGCCATGCGGCCCTTGTGCGCGAGGAAGTTGCGCAGCGAGGTCTTGAGGACGGTCATGACGTCCGCCCGCGCGCGTCGAAGTCCTTCATGCGGTCGAGTACGGCGTCGGCGGTGGGCCGCTCCATCTCGTCCACGATCCGCCCGTCGGCGAGGTAGAGCACCCGGTCCGCGTAGGAGGCGGCGACGGGGTCGTGCGTGACCATGACGATGGTCTGGCCCAGCTCGTCCACGGAGGAGCGGAGGAAGCCGAGGACCTCGGCACCGGCCCGCGAGTCGAGGTTTCCGGTCGGCTCGTCACCGAAGATGATCTCCGGCCGGGCGGCGAGCGCACGGGCGACGGCCACGCGCTGCTGCTGGCCGCCGGAGAGCTGGTTCGGCCGGTGCTTGAGCCGCTCGGAGAGCCCGACGGTGTCGACGACCCGTCGCAGCCACTCGGCGTCCGGCTTGCGCCCGGCGATGTCCATCGGCAGCGTGATGTTCTCGATGGCGTTCAGGGTGGGCAGCAGGTTGAACGCCTGGAAGATGAAGCCGATCCGGTCCCGGCGCAGCCGGGTGAGCTTCTTGTCCTTGAGGCCGGTGATCTCGGTCTCGTCGAGGAAGATCTGCCCGCTGGTGACGGTGTCGAGCCCGGCGAGGCAGTGCATCAGGGTCGACTTGCCGGAACCCGAGGGTCCCATGATCGCGGTGAACTGCCCGCGGGCGATGTCCACGTCGACGGAGTCGAGGGCGACGACCCGGGTCTCCCCGGAGCCGTACGCCTTCACGACCTGCCGCGCCCGCGCCGCGACGGCCGTCCCCTCGCCAGTACCCCCGTGCCTGGGGATGGTCACAGCCGAAGTCACGGATTTCTCCTTGAAGCGGTGGGTGGGTTTGTAAGTTCAAGTTAAGAAGCGCGAACGGCACTTCTCGTCCTCCGCCGGTACGAACGACCCCTGGCCCGCATGGGGGAGAAGCCCTTAGGGGTTCCCCACCCGCAGGTGGAGTGAGACCCTGACTCGCGCACATTTAGGTGTATGAAGAAAGGAAGGGGGCGCGGTGACAGAGCCGTCGACGACCCGGGCCGGAGCAGGCCCCGCACCGGCGACCGCCCCCCGCCCCGGACCCCGAGGCCCCGTGGTCATCGCCCTGATGCTCGCCATGGGGCTCGCCGCGCTCGACGGGACCATCGTGTCCACCGCCGTGCCCCAGATCGTGGGCGACCTCGGCGGGCTCTCCGTCTTCTCCTGGCTCTTCTCCGGCTACCTGCTCGCCGTCACCGTCACCCTGCCCGTGTACGGGAAGCTCAGCGACACCTTCGGCCGCAAGCCCGTCCTCATCGCCGGAACCGTCCTCTTCCTCATCGGCTCCGTCCTGTGCGCCGTCGCCTGGAACATGCCCTCCCTGATCGCCTTCCGCGTCGTCCAGGGCCTCGGCGGCGGGGCGCTCCAGGGCACCGTCCAGACCATCGCCGCCGACCTGTACCCCCTGAAGGAACGCCCGAAGATCCAGGCCCGGCTCTCCTCCGTCTGGGCCGCGTCCTCGATCGCAGGACCCGCCCTCGGCGGCCTCCTCGCCGGCTACGCCGACTGGCGCTGGATCTTCCTCATCAACCTGCCCGTCGGCCTGCTCGCCCTCTGGCTCATCGCCCGCCACCTGGTCGAACCCGCCCGCACCGCACCCCGCGCCCGCGTCCGCATCGACTGGGCCGGCGCCCTCGCGATCTTCGCCACCGGAGCCGTACTCATCACCGCGCTCGTCCAGGGCGGCGTCGCCTGGCCCTGGCTCTCGGCCCCGTCCCTCGGCCTCCTCGGCGGAGCCGCCGCCCTCGCCGCGCTCACCGTCCTCATCGAACGGCGCGCGGCCGAGCCGATCATCCCCGGCTGGGTCTGGCGCCGCCGCACGATCGCCGCCGTCAACCTCGCCCTCGGCGCCCTCGGCCTGCTGATGGTCGCCCCGACGGTCTTCCTGCCGACGTACGCGCAGTCCGTCCTCGGCCTGGGCCCGATAGCCGCCGGCTTCGTCCTGTCCTCCTGGACCCTGAGCTGGCCCCTCACGGCCGCGCTCTCGAACCGGGTCTACACCCGCATCGGCTTCCGCCTCACGGCGGTCCTCGGCATCTCCCTGGCCCTGCTCCTCCTGCTGGCGTTCCCCTTCCTGCCGTTCCCCGGCCAACCCTGGCAGCCCGCCCTCCTGATGCTGCTGCTCGGCGGAGCCCTCGGCCTCTTCCAGCTGCCGCTGATCGTCGGAGTGCAGTCCACCGTCCCGTACGAGGAGCGCGGCACGACGACGGCCTCGGTCCTCTTCTGCCGCCAGGTCGGCCAGAGCGTCGGCGCCGCCCTCTTCGGCGCGATCGCCAACGGCGTCCTCGCCGCCCGCCTCGGCGCGGACACGGACCTCGACACCCTGGCCCGCGCACTGACCTCCACCGACGCGATCCGCCGAGCGGTCGACGCGGCGGTGGACTGGGTCTACCTCGGCGCGGCCGGCGCGGCGGCCCTCGCGCTCCTGGCCCTCCTCACGCTGGCGCCCCGCCGCTTCCCGGTCCTCAAGGAGGAGGACTGAGTACGCGTCCGCCGGGAGATGAGCACGCGCGCCCATGCCCGGGCGGCGCACCGGCCCCGACGATGGGGGCATGAACCCCGACACGTACGCGACGCTCTACGGCCCCGCCCGCCCGGCGCCCCCACCTCACCGTGGGACCGCCGTCACCGTGGTGGCGGCCGTGCTGTGGACGGTCGCCCTCCTGCTGCTCGGGTTCACGGGGTTCGTGGCGATGTGGGCCGAGGCGGACAGAGGGCCGACCGACGGGATCCCGCTGGGCTGGGTGCTGATCTGCCTCACCATCGCGGCCGTACCGATCGCCCTGTTCCGCACGCCCGCCGTCCGCCGCCTGTCCGTCCCGACCCGCGCCCTCGTCACGGGCCTCGCGACCTGCACGACCGCGATCGGCCTTCTGGTCTGCGCGTTCTAGCCGGAGAGCCCTGCCGTCCGGCTCGGACAGCAGGGCTCTCGCGCGTACAAGCAGCGGTTGTACTACTCCGCCGAGGCGAGCCCGACGAACCCGGCCCACGCCTCACGCGAGACCCGCAGGCCCGGCCGGGCCACGTCCTTGGAGTCCCGGACGTGCACGGCTCCCGCGCCGGCCGCGACCTCGACGCAGTCGCCGCCGTCACCGCCGCTGTAACTGCTCTTGAACCAGGCGAGGGACTCCGCGCTGTTCATAGCTCTCCCAACAGTTTCTCGATGAACTCCAGTGACTCTCGCGGGCTGAGAGCCTGCGACCGGATGATCCCATAGCGGGCTGCGGCGAGAACGGTCTGCTTGGTGTCGGTCTCCATGGCACTGGTGCTCTGGGCTTCGGCGTACACGAACCTCTTGCCGTCCTCGCGGGTGACGACCGTGAACGGCCCTTCCAGGCCCGCGTTGTCCTCGCAGTCGAGCGGCATGACCTGGATCTCGACGTTCCGTCGCTGGCCGATGAGGATGAGCTGCTCCAGTTGCCCGCGCAGTACCTCCCTGCCGCCGACCTTCCGCCGCAGCACCGACTCGCACATGACGAAGCTGAGGAAGGGCGCGGGGCGTCGGTCGAAGATGTCCTGTCGGGCCAACCGGGCGGTCACTCGCTGCTCTATGGTCTCGGCGTCGAGCGGCGGACGCCGGTTGCTGAGCACCGCCCGCATGTACTCCTCGGTCTGCAACAGTCCCTTGACCGCCAGGGTGTCGTACGCGAGCAGCTCCACCGCCTGCTTCTCCAACTGCGCCATCCCCTGGAAGAACGCCGGGTACTGCGCCTTCTCCAGCTGGTCCTTCCAGACCGTCAGCAGCCCGCCCGCGTCCAGCACCTCGTCGGAGCGGTCGATCGCCCTCGGCGGCGGGATCCGCCGCCCCTGTTCAAACGAGGCGATCGTCGACGCCGAGTAGCCCAGCCGCTTGCCCAGCTCCTCCCGTTCCATCTTCGCCCGCACCCGCAGCGTCTTCAGGCTCTGCCCGAACGCCGCCACCACACCCTTGCCGGACTTGTCCGCCGCCTGGCCCACCTCGGCCTCGGGCTCTTCCTCCGCCAACGCGCCCCACCTCTCGTACCGGGCCCGACACGACACGTACAAGGCAGTCGCGTCAGTGCGTCACCACTGGTCACGCTACGCCACCAAGAGGAGCTTGGGAGGTATGACGAGCAACAACGACAGCCCCACCGGCACCACCCAACTCTCGGGCGTCTCGCCTTACTTGGGCAGCCGGATCTTCTCCCTGCGGTTCACCTCCACGCCCCGGGGCGCACGGCTCGCGCGCCGGCTCGTCGCCGTTCGGCTGGACGAGTGGGGTGTCCCGTACGGGACCGGGGCGCACGAGACCGTCGTGCTGGTCGCGGCCGAACTGGCGGCGAACGCGGTGCGGCACGGGCACGTGCCGGGGCGGGACTTCCACCTGTCGCTGCGGCTCGCGGACGTCGCGCGGATCGAGGTGACCGACACGCGGGCGGAGCGCGTACCGCCCCGTCCCGGCCGCCTTCCGGAGCCGGAACTCCTGGAAGGCGGCCGGGGGTTGCTCCTCGTCGAGGCGCTCGCCGACCGGTGGGGGTGGTGCCCGAGGCTCCGGGCGCCGGGGAAGACGGTGTGGGCGGAGTGCGCCCTCACCTGAGGGGCGGGCTAGAAGACGGAGTTGTAGAACGAGTCCTGTGTCAGGGACACGGACACACCGCGCTTGAAGGGAGCCGACCAGTCGCCCGTGCCCGCGTAGAAGGTCTCGTCGCCGTTCGAGGCGATCAGGTCGGCGCGACCGTCGCCGTTGGCGTCACCGACGGCGGTGAGGCCGGTGAAGCCACCCCACCCGGAGCCGACCTTCGTGCGGGCGGCGAAGGTGCCGTCGCCCTTGCCGAGGTACAGCCAGAGGACCCCGGCCTTGTCACGGGCGAGGAGGTCTCCGGCCGGGCCGCCGGCGAGGTTCCCGGTGGCGGTCAGCTGGTTGTAGACGCCCCAGCCGCCGCCGATCTTCTTGCGGGCCGCGAACGGCGCGGTGGCCGAGCCCGTGCCCTTGTACAGGTACAGGTCGCCCGCCTTGTCGGTCGCGACCAGGTCCGCCCGGCCGTCGCCGGTCAGGTCGCTGCCGCCCGCCAGCTCGTTGTAGGCCTGCCAGCCCGCGCCGATCTTCGTACGGCCCGCGAGCGGCTTGTCCCGGTCACCGGTGCCCCGGTAGAGCCAGAGGACGCCGTCGCGGTCCCGGGCGACGACGTCGGGGGCGGTCGAGCCCGCGATGTTCCCGACGCTCTCCATCCGGTCGTACGTGCCCCAGCCGCTGCCGACCCGCGAGGCGCCGGTGTCCGCCAGGGAGCCACCGGGGGCGGTGGGCCGGGTGCCGAAGCGCCACAGGACACCCTCGGGGTCCCGGACGAGGAGGTCGGCCGTGCCGTCGTCGTCGTAGTCGTGCGGTGCGGCGGGGCGGGTCACGGTGAACCGGCCGGTGGTGACCAGCTCCGGGCCGATGCCCTCGTCCGGGCGGGCGGTGAGCTTCCACTCGTACTCGCCGTTGCGGGCGGGGCGCGCCCAGTCCCGGCTCTCCAGGTCCTTGCCGTCCCAGTGCCAGGTGATCCGGCGCGGGGTCCCGACTGCGGGGCCGTCCTGGGCGGACCATCCGCCGGACACCGTCTGACCGCTGGGCACGTGGGTCAGGGTCAGCCACACCTCGCTGTCCGCCCGGGACAGGTCCCAGCTGAAGTCGAATCCGCGCGCGACCTCGTCGCCGGTGAGCGTCTTCGGGGTGACGGAGCCGGTGAGGGTGAGGACGGTCGACTGCCGTGTGGAGGCGACGAGTTCGACGTCCGGGCGGCCGCCGTCGGCGCGCGGCGAGATCCGGTAGAGGCCCTCGCCCTGCTCGGGGGTGCCACCGCGCACGAGGAGGCTGCCGCCGGGGCCGGTGACGGCGGAGGAGAACGCGGTGAGGAGGACGGCCTTCTCTCCGGTCTCGACGGACTGGACGGTGAACGGCCGCTTCGTCGGGTTGTCCCCGCCGGGCGCGTAGGTGGAGGACTCGATGTGGGCCTTCTGGCCGGACGCCATCCAGCCGCCGACCAGGTACACCGGGTCGGACAGGTCGTCGTCCGACGGGATCCACAGCTCGTCGGTGGTGCCGCGCCGGTAGGCGACGATCCCGTGGACGGAGGTGCCTCCCGACATCCGCGCCTCCCGCCAGGCCACGTGCGTGGCGGAGACGGCGCCGTCCCGGGCCCACTCGTCCGTGGTCTGGGAGTACCAGCGCGTCGAGTCCGTGGCGAGGTCGACGAGGACCTTGACCTCCGTCCCGGTCTGGTCGAGGCGGCACTCGTACAGCGCGGAACCGGTGTCGGTCCAGCCCTCACGGCCTTCGTAGCAGTCGAATCCGGCGGATCCGGCCACCCACCTGGGCTTCGGGGTGCCGCCGTCGAGCGTGGCGGCGTACTGCTTCACGCCGTCTGCCTCTCGTTTCCCGAGGAGCAGGGTGGTGCCGGCCAGGCCCTCGAAGAAGTAGCCGGTACCGAGCGTGTCGAGGTTCACCTCCTGCGGGGCAGGGGCAGTCGTGGCGGGCGTCGACAGGTCGTAGACGCGCACCACGCGGCCCGCGACCGGGGCGGACCGGTCGACGGTGACGACGAGGTCCGAGGCTCCGGCGGCGGAGGCGGCGGTGGCGCCGGGCAGGACGACCGACGAGCCGTCCGCGTACCAGGTCCAGCGGAACTCGGGCGTGCTGCCGCGGGTCTTCGACAGGAAGCCGCTCGGGCCCGCGCCGACGACGTCCGCGTTGCGCGGGAACGGCACAGTGGTCTGCTGGGCCTCCTGCGCGGCGGCCGGCGCGGCGGTGGCCGGTATGGCGCTGAGCGTGCCGCCCGTGGCGGCGATGACGATGGTGACGGCGGCGGCCGCGAGTCGGCGGCCACGCGCGCGTGCGTGGTTCATGTAGGGGTTCCCTCCGTGAAGGGATGACGTTAGCCGCTCCCCAGGTCACCCCTCCCGCCGCCCCCGTATCACCAGCAACAACGGCACCACCGCCAGCAGTTCCCCCACCGCCCCCGTCCACAGCGCCGCCCGCACGCCCGCGTACTGGCCCACAAGCCCGCCCGCCAGGGCGCCCAGCGGCATGCAGCCCCAGACCACGAAGCGGAACGTCGCCGTCACGCGGCCGAGGAGGGGGGCCGGGGTGAGGCGCTGGCGGAGGGTCACCGAGCTGATCTTGAAGGTCATGAAGGCGGTCCAGCCGAGGCCCTGGAGCACGCACGCCACCGCGAACCGCCCGTCCGCCTGGAAGAACGGCAGCGCGAGCAGCCACAACACCCCGCTCACCAGCACCGACGCGCACATCGCGGGCCGCTCGCCGAGGCGGGCCGCGATCCGGGTGGTGAGGAGGCTGCCGAGGAACCCGCCGAGCGCCTCCGCCGTGAACACGAGCCCGCACAGGAACGGCGAAAGGCCCAGGTCCCCCGCCAGCAGGACCAGGAGCATGGACGCGCCGATCGTGCCGCACAGGTTGGAGATCGCGGCCGTCAGCGTCAGCGCCCGCAGCAGCCGGTCCCGGAACACGAACCGCAGCCCCTCCGCGATCTCGCCCCGCAGCCGCGCCCCGGGGACCCGCTCCGGACGGGGGTCCGGGCGGCGGATCCGGGACAGCAGCAGCGCGGAGACCAGGAAGCTGACCGCGTCGACGGCCAGCGCCACCGGTGCGGTCACCGCCGCGACGAGCGCGCCGCCCGCGCCGGGGCCGCCCGCCGCCGTGACCGTACGGCTCGCCTCCAGGGCCACGTTCGCGTCCACGAGGCGTTCCTCGTCGACCAGTTGGGGGAGGTGGCTCTGGTACGCGATGTCGAAGAAGGCCGTGCAGACGGACAACCCGAAGGCCACCGCGTAGAGATGAGGGAGCATGAGGGTGTCCAACCACGCGGCGAGCGGCAGGGTCGCCAGGAGGGCCGCCCGGCCCAGGTCTCCCACGATCATCACGCGGCGGCGGCGCATCCGGTCCACCCACGCCCCGGCCGGCAGCCCGAGGAGCAGGAAGCCCAGGTACTCGCACGTCACCAGGAGTCCCGCCTCGAAGGGCGTCGCGTCGAGCGGCCCGATCGCCACGAGCGGAAGCGCCAGGACGGTGACGGCGGTACCGGCCTGGCTCACGGTGTCGCCGATCCACAGCCGGCGGAAGTCCGGCAGCCTGATGAGCCGGGGTGCAAGGGTGGTGGTCATGTCGGCGACACCATCACCGCCGGCCCCCGCCGACCATTGTTTTAGTCTGGGCGAAAAGCTCGTACGGGAGGCCCGCGTGGGAGAGATACGGTTCGGCGTCGACGACCTGGCGCAGCTCCGGTTCGCCCTGTCACCCCTCTGGGAGTCCGTCGCCGCCCTGCGCGCCTCCACCGACCCGGGCGGCCACGCCCTCCATCTCCCCTGGATCAAAACGGCGTTGACCGTCGGCCGGGAGCGCACCGCCCTGATCCCGCACCTGCCGGATCTCGAAGCCCTCGTCCCGCCCCCGCGCTGCCCCCTCGCCGAGATCGAGGAGGAGCTCACCCTGACCCCGCCCGGCCACCGGGAGGCGCTGCTCGCCTGGTGGCGGGCCGGGGTGCGCCCGTACTGGCCCCGGATCAGGGCCGTACTGGAGGCCGACCTCGCGTACCGCACCCGGCAGCTCGCCGAGGACGGCATCCAGGAGGTCTTCGCCCATCTGCACCCGAGCCTGCGGTGGGCGGAGGACCGGCTCACCGGGGCCGGCCTCCCGGCCGGGGGCCTCGCCCTGGACGGCGGCGGGATCACCCTCGCCCCGAGCGCCTTCACGAACCGCTGCGTCCTGCTGCCCGCGCGGTACGGCGTCGCGCCGTGCCTGGTCTATCCCGTACGGGCCGTCGGCACCCTGTGCGAGCGGAACGCCGAGCCGGGCGACGGGCTGGCGCGGCTCCTCGGGCGCAGCAGGGCGGGGCTCCTGGGCCGTACGAGCACCCCGACGACCACGACCGGCCTCGCCCAGCAGACCGGCCTGAGCGTCGGCGCGGTGTCGCAGCACCTGGCCGTGCTGCGGGACGCGGGCCTGGTGACCTCGCACCGGTACCGGCGCGAGGTGTACTACCGGGCGAGCGAGCTCGGCGAGGCGCTGCTCGGACGGGCTTCCTAGGCGTTCCCGGCGAGGCGCCGCTCGGACGGGCTTCCTAGGCGTCCCGCGGCGGACGCGGGATCGTCAGGCAGAACGGGTGCCCCGCCGGGTCCAGGACCACCCGCCACCGGTCCGGTCGGGGCTGCTCGGCGGGGACGGTCGCGCCCCACTCCACCAGGCGGGCCGTGGCCTCGTCCAGGTCGTCGACGTCGAAGTCGAGGTGGAGCTGCTGCGGGGACTCCTGGCCCGGCCAGGACGGCGGCCGGTAGCCGTCGACGCGCTGGAAGCCGAGGAACAGGCCGCCGTCCGCGCCGCGCAGTCCCGCGAACTCGTCGTCGGACCGGTCGGCGAGCGGGATGCCCGTGGCCCGGTGGTAGAACGCGGCCAGGGCCATGGGGTCGGCGCAGTCGAGCGTGACCGCCGTCAGTTTCATGAGCATGGCTGGACTCCGGGGACGTAGAAGCTGAGGTTGAGGCGGGCGCCGGGGGCGGTGACGGGCTCGGCGAGACAGGTGACGAGCCGCCCGGGGCCGTGGACGGCATGACGGGCGGGGAGTTCGGAGCCGTCGACGAAGGGGACGGGGACGGAGGCGGCGGCGCGGTAGAGCGGGCCGGCCACCGGGTCGTCGAGGACGTCCCGTTCGAGGCGGGCGAGCGCGGGATTGTCCGGGCGCAGCTCCGTGCTGTGCTTCAGGTGGGGCATCATGGCCGGCGCCCACTGGCTCTCCCAGTGCGTCAGGACCTCGGTGCGGGCCTCGGGCTCCAGGAGCAGCCAGCGCATGATGTTGGCGGGCGCCTCGCCCCGGGGGAAGAAGCGGCCGAACTCCGCGTTGTGGGCGACGACGTTCCACTCGGCGTCGCTGAGGAACGCCAGCGCGCCGCGGACCTGATCGACCGCCCGCTGCCAGACCCCGGCCAGGGAGGTCCCGGCGGTGCAGTGCAGCACCCGGGGCGGGCTCTCCTTGCGGGTCAGCCGCCACAGGAACGTCCACTCCTGCTCGTTCATCCCGAGGGTCTTCGCGACCGCGGCGAGGAAGTCACTGCCGGGATTGACGAGTTGGCCGTTCTCGAACCGGTTGTACGTGCCCCGGGTCCGGTTGAGGAGTTCGTCCATCTGCTCCTGGCTCAGGCCCGCGGCCCGTCGGCCGGGGCCGGCCGACCGGCCGGGGAACCCCACGGTGACGGGGTCGATCGCGGCACGACGCTCCTGCAGGACGTGCTTCAGGGCGCGCCGGTCACCGGCGGTGAGTCGCATCGGGCGTACCTGTCGGTCGGGCTGCGCGGGCAGCGGACGGAATGTGCCGTTCGATCGACCGCAATTATCCGCACCTACGTGCTGCTGTCGTTCAACTGCTCGGCGGCGTGGGAGCGTCGATGGGCCGCGACGCGTTCGCGGGTCGCGCAGCGGCGGGAGCAGTAGCGGCGTTCCGGACCGCTGCCCAGGGTGATGAAGACGTTCTGACAGCCGGCTGAGGCGCAGATCCTGCCGGGCGGGCGCTGCCGGTCCCAGACGAGGACGGTCAGGGCCATGCAGGACGAGGCGAGGAGCCACTCGCCCCAGGGCGCGTCGTCGTCGTGGTCGAGGTGGGGGTGCCAGGGGGTGCTGCCGCCGTGCGAGGTCAGACGGAGCGGTCCGGTGTGGTCCCGCAGGAGGCGGTTGAGGGTGGCTGCGGCGTCGTCGACGTGCTCGGCGGCGAAGACCTGCCGCAGGAGTGCGGCGGCCGTGCCCATCCCGGCCACGTCGCGGATGGTGAGGTCGACGGCGTCGGTCTCGCCGTACGCGCGGAGCACGGCGGCGACCTCGGCCGGGTCGGGGTGGTCGTCGGCGAGGGCGTTGACCAGGGCGGCGGTCCGGCGGGCCGTGGCCAGTACGGAGTGCCGGGTGGACCAGTCGTCGCGGTGGGAGAGCACCGGGGGAATGTAACGCATCTTGCCGAGTTTTGAGTTACCTCCGTAACGTCTCGGCGATGAGAAAGCGTTACCCCCTCCGCCTCTATCTCGCCGGAACCGTGGCCGCTCGTGCCGGGGACGAGATGTCAGGACCGGCGCTGATGCTGGCGGGGTTCGCCCTGGCCGGATCGACCGTCGAAGCGTCCTCGCTGCTCGCCGCCGTCACGATCTCCGCGGCGGTGGGAGGGCCGGTGCTCGGTGTGCTCCTCGACAGGGCGGGACGGCCGGGGCGCCTGCTGGCCGGGGCCCTCGTCCTGTACGCGGCGGGGCTGGCGGTGATCCTCGTGGGACTCGGCCGCTTGCCGTTCACGGTCACCCTCCTGGTCGCCGGGGTGACCGGGCTGCTGGGACCGGCCCTGTCGGGCGGCTGGACGGCCCAGCTTCCGCGCGTGGTGCCGGGCGACCGCCTGCCCCGGGCGAACGCGCTCGACGCCATGACGTTCAGCCTGGCGAGCCTGGCCGGTCCGGCCCTCGCCGGTGGCGTGGCGGAGCTGCTGGGAGCCCCGACGGCCGTGGTGGTCTCCGTCGTGCTCATCACCTCGGCGCTGCCCGCCGCATGGACTCTGCCCGCCCGCCCCGGGCGCCCGCCGGGCGTTGCGGCGGCCTCGGTGGCCGGCGACCTCGCCGCCGGAATGCGGGTCATCGCCGGACGGCGGTCCCTGGCACGGGCGACCCTCAGCTCGGTCGTCTCCTGTGCCGCCCAGGGCATGCTGACGGCGTGCCTTCCGCTCCTGGGTGAACGCGTGCTGGGCGGAGCCGGCCGGGGCGCGGTGCTGCTCTCCTGCACGGCGGTCTCCGCTCTGCTGGCCAACGCCGTACTCGCCCGGTTTCCACGGGCGTTGTCCCCCGACACGGTCATCTGGGCCAGTGCCCTGGTCCAGGCCGCCGCGATGGCCCTGGCCGCCGTGGGGTCACCCGTCGCGCTCGTCGTGGCCGTACTCGTCGCGGGGATCGGTGAAGGACCCCAGCTGGCCGCCCTGTTCGACGTCCGCCACCGGGAGGCCCCGGATCACCTGCGGGGCCAGATCTTCACCACCGGCGCCAGCCTGAAGATCACCGGATTCGCCCTGGGGGCAGCGGCGGCCGGACCCCTCGCGACCTGGTCCCTTCCCGGCACTCTGGCACTCGCCGCGTGTGCGGCGGTCCTGGCGGCACTGGCCTTCTTCGCGATCCCGCCGGCCACTTCGGAATGACCGGCGCGGTCCGCACCGGCTAGGAGGGGTCGGCGTCGGTCTCCTGCGCCGACTTCTCCTCCGGGCCTTCCGGGTCCTCCTGGTCCTTCGGGTCCTTCGGCTCCGCGGCGGTCGGACGGCCCGTCAGCGCGGCCAGCGAGTTACGGATGTGCTCCATGTGGGAGTGGATCTCGTCCCGCGCCTCCTCGTGCTCCCGCAGCACCCGCTCCGTCTCCCGCTCGACCCGCTCCGCCGTCACCCTGGCCTCGGCGCGCAGCTCCTCCGCGCGCGCCTCGGCGTCCTCCTGGCCGTGCCGGGCCCGCTCCTCCGTCTCGGCCAGCGCCCGCCGCGCCTCCGCGAGCCCCGCCTCCGCCGCCGCGATCAGTTCGTCATGGCGGGCGTCCAGGGCCGCCGCCTCCGCCTCGGCCGTACGCTCGGACTCCTCCCGTACCGCCGTCTGCTCCGCGCGCTGCTCCGCCCGCAGCGCCTCCGCACGGCGCACGGTCTCCTCGAAGGCCTCCCGGGCCGCGGTCCGCGCCCCCTCCGCGTCCCGCCGCGCGATCGTCGCCATCTCCTCGGCCCGCCCGCGCGCCTCCTCCAGGGCCGCCCGGGCCGCCGCGTCCGCCGCAGTCCGCACGCCCTCCGCGTACGCCGCGGCGGCCTCCGCCGCCTCACCGGCCGCCTGCTCGGCGGCCTCCGCGAGGGCCTGGGCCTCCGCCTCGGCGGCCCGGACCAGCCGCTCGTCCTCCTGCTCGGCCAGCTCCAGGATCTTCTGCGCGGCCTCGCCGAGGACCTCGTACCGGTGCGGGACGAGCTGCTTGACGGCCAGCCGGAGGCCCGTGGCCTCCGCCTCCATCTCCTTCGCCAGGACCGTGAGCCGCGCCGCCCGCTCCCAGGCGGCGTCGCGCTCCTCGGAGAGCGCGGCGAGCTGGCGGTCGACCTGCTCGGGCCGGTACCCGCGCCCCCGTCCGACGGCGAAACTCATCCCTGACGCCCCTTCCCATTGGCCTCGAACAACCAGGATGCGTCATCAGAACGGACAAAAGGCGCCCAACGTGCACGCACGTCGAGCGCCCTTCGTCACATTCGGTTCAATTCTGCCTACAGAAGGACTATGGAGAACCTTCGGAAGGACTACAGAAGGCCGTCCCACATCTGTTCGAGCAGCACCGACCACCAGTTCTCCGGCGACGACAGCGCCGCCGGATCCAGCATCGCCAACTGCGCCTGGAAATCGACCGTCCAACGGCCCGCCTGCTCCGGGTTCAAGCCGAACCGCAGCCGCCACATCCGACCGAGCAACGCCATCGACCGCGTGAACTCCGGCAGCCCCGTGTTCACGAACTGCGGCGGCACCGACTGCCCGCCCGGACCGGCCTCCACCGGCACCGCCACGATGTGCGCGGTCCCGTACTGGACACAGATCGCCCGGCCGAAGTCCGAACCGAGCACCAGATACGAACTCGCGTCCGGCGCCGCCGCAACCTGCCGCTGCGCCGCCAGCTCCGCCAGCGTCGGCACCACCGGAACCGCCGGCTGCGCCCAGAAGAACGGCCCGAAGTCCGCCGGAAGCCCCGCCCACACCAGCGTGCGCGCCACGACCTCCGGCACACCCTGCCGGGACACCGCCCGCTGGTCGAAACGCAGGATCCCCGGACCGAACGCACCCGCCAGCTCCTGCGCGATCCCCTCCGGGGGGACCGGCGGCGCCGGCTGCACCTGCGGCAGCGGCGCCCGCACCGGAGCCGGACGCGCCGGACCGTCCGCGACCTGATGCAACTCACCCTGATGAGTGAGCAGTTGCCGCATGCCCTGCTGCCGGCCCGCGTGATCACGGCCGTACGGGGCGATGCTCGTGATCCGCGCCTGCGGCCACGTCTCCCGGATCATCCGCGCACAGTAACCACCCGGCAGCTCGCAGGACTCCAGCTCCGTGTGGAGCTCGAGCACCTGCTGCGGCGGCACGTTCATCGCACGCAGCTCGTGCAGGATCTGCCACTCCGGATGCGGAGTGCCCGGCGCCGAACGCCGGATGAGCTGCGCCTCGGAACCGTCCGGCGCCCGGTAACGCAGCACCGCCTGATAGCCGGGCCCGACCGTCGGCTGACCCGTCGGCTGCGGATAGCCGTACGCCGGCGGTACGGGACCACCCGGAGCCACCGGACCGGGCGCGGGCGGCGGCGTGTGCCCGCCGACCGGCGGCGCCGGAGCGGGCGGAGGCGGCGGAGCCCCCGGACCACCCAGACCCCCAGGACCGGGGTGCGCCAGCATCGTCGCCGCGTGCGCCACACCGCCCGGAGGCGTACCGCCACCCGGCACACCCGGCGGCGGCGGAGGCGGCGGAGGCGCGCCAGGACCACCCTGGCTCGGATGCGCCAGCATCGTCGCCGCGTGATGCACCGGCTGCGGCGGCGTCACGGGACCCGGCGCGGCCGGCGGAGGCGGCGGACCGGGCGGCCCCGGCTGCGCCGACGGCTTGGGCCCGTCGGGCCCGAGCTGCGACACCAGCTGCGTCGGGATGTACGCGTTCGAGCCCTGCGAAGCACCCGGCACACCCGGGGCCCCCGGCGGCGGAGGCGGCGTCGGACCCCGCCCGGCCTTCGGCGGCAGCGCCGCCTTGCTCGTCGCGGCGTCCGCGATGTCCCCGGCAGCCACGGGCGCGGGCGGCGGCGGAGGCGTACCCGGAACGGCCTGCGCCGGAGCCGGAGCCGGAGCCGGGGACGGCTGGGGCGCGGACACCGGCGGGGCCTGCGGGGCCGAAGGCACCGCACCCGGAGCCGGTGCCGCCGGGTCGAGGCGAGGGGCGATCGCGGTCGGGGGCAGCGCACTGCCGCCCTTCATCAGCGCGGTCGGCGCGTCCGCACCCACCACCGGCGGCGGCGTGTCCTCGTCGTCCGTCCCCGACAACGGGGGAGCGAAGACGGTCGCGGGCAACGGCACCGCCCCGTCCGCACCACCGGAACTCGCATTGGCATCCGCCCACGGGCTACTGGGCGCGGCAGCGGGAGCCGACGGAGCCGGAGTCGGAGCCGGAGCAGGGGCCGGGGTCGCGGGCGTCGCCGGTACGCCGTCCATCGCCGTCGGCTCGTACGCGTCGGCCACCGGCGCCGGAACACGCTCGGCAGCCGGAACCGGCTCCGTAGCGGACTCCGAAGAAGAAGACGAAGCGGAAGAAGCAGACGAAGACGCAGACGAAGCCACCGAAGCCGACGGTGTCACCGCCCCCACGCCGTCCGACGCATCGTCCACCGACGCCGACGCACCCCCGCCCTCCTGCGAGGCGTGCGACTCCTCCCGCGGCAGACCGATCTTGTCCGCCGCGTCCTGCAACCACTCCGGCGGACTCAACAGGAACGACGTCTGGTTCAGATCGATCCGCGCCGCCGGCACCGCCGCCTGCGCCGGAACCTCCTCCGTCGCCCCGTACTCCTCCTCGTACCGCCGGATCACCTCACCCACCGGCAACCCCGGCCACAGCGTCGCCTCACCGGTGCGCGCGATCACGAGCCGCTGACGCCCGCCGTCCGACGTCGGACCACCCTCACGGTCCTCCGCCCACACCACGAAACCCAGCTCGAACTCCCGCACCCGCACCTCACGGTGCTGATACGACGGCAGATCGCCGTTGATCCACTCCTCGGCGCGCTCCTGCGCCTGCGCGAACGTCACCACAGCCAGCTCACTCCCCCACCGGGACCACGGGCACGGCACGCGCGAAGCCACCGTCCACCATCAGATTCGCCACCGTCTCCAGCTCCGGCGGATTACCCGCCAGACGCCCGAGGAACGCGTCGAAATCCGCACCACAGGGCAGCAACAGCCGCTCCACCCGCTCGTTCACCGTCCAGCCGGCCGCCACCTCGCCGGAGTCCCGCGCATCGTCGTACGCGCAGAACCACACCGAGCCGACCGCCGCACCCCGCACCTTCAACGCGATCAGACCACCCTGGACGAACGCCACGCCCAGATAGTCCTTCGTCAGATGGTCACGCAGACACTTGTTGACATAGACGAGGTCATTGACCCCCGCCTCCTCCCGCACCGTGAAGAACGGCTGGTCCACCAGAAGCCCCAGCTCCGCGTCGAGCGCCGCCCCCACCGGAGCACACCCGCCCGCCGCCTTCAGGAACGTGCGGTACGCCCCCGGCAGCCGATAGCCGAGATCCTCCTCGACACCCTGCAACTGCTGCTCCGACACCGACACCACGCCCTTCGGCAGCCCGAAGTGCACCGGCCGGGTCTCCTGCAGCGGACGGGTCCCCCGCTTCGACTGGTCCACCGCCGCCGTCGCCACCCCGCCGTGATGACGCAGCAACGCCTTCACCTCGACCGGAACCAGCTCCATGCGCCGCGACCGCGCCACGTGATGCCACGTCCAGCCGTGCGGCGTCGCCACCGACGGAATCTGGTCCCACAGCTCATGCCCCGTCGCCGCCATCGCCGCGTTCGCCGACACGTAGTCCGTCAGCCGCAGCTCATCGACACCGAAACCCTCCGGCGGATCGGCGATCTCCGCCGCCGCGCGCGCGTACGGCGAGAAATCCGGGTGACCGTGCTCGTCCACCCGTACCCCTCTGGGGTGACGGGACGCACGCACCGGATCCGGAAAATGCACGACCTGCCCGGCGTAGGCCGCGTTCGGTGGCGCGGTGTCCTGCCCGAGCCGACCTGTCGTCATGGCGGTTGCCCCCTGCATGGCGTCGCTGACTGCTGCTACTGCTACTACCGGCTGAATCCGCACAGCCTGATTCCGCACAGCCTATGCGCTGCCACAAGAGCCCGAACCGGACCCGAACCGACGACGACCGACCGTGACCAACTGTCACGACGCCATGACAGCCACACCATGATTCCGACACACCGAAGCGCCGTTTCGCCGCCCCAGCTTCCCCATATGGCTCCCTATTTGGCAGGCTGTCCACGCAACTCGGGGGATTGCAGGAGGGGAAGACCAGCACCATGCACACAGCAACAACGCCCACACAGGGTGACCCACGCCTCAACTGGAGCAGCAGCGCCGAGGCCGGCCGGGCACCCTTACTGCGTCACCGCCGAGACGGAATCCTCCCCACCGTAGGAGCCGCACTCTCCGTCCGCGGCGAAACCCTCACGTGCACCGCGGGCCGCGGCGACCGGCCCCCCGTCCTGCACGCCCTCGTCCAGGACTTCCTCGACACCCTCACCAGCAGCCAGCGGGAACGCTTCACCGGACGATGTCCCGAAGCGATCCTCCTCTCCCGGCACCTCACCGCCACCGAGAACGGCCGCTCCAAACGCGCCCAGCGCAAGCCGCTCACCCACAGCGAAGCCCGCCGCTCCCTCAAACACGCCAAGCTCACCGCCCGGCGCATCCGCGAAGACGGCGACCCGCTCCACGGCAGCTACGCCGCACCCTGCCGCTCCTGTACGGCGATGCTCGCCCACTTCGGCGTCCGCACCGTCGACCCCACCACGCCTGTCGAGAACGGCTGACCGCACCCACATGCCCGACCACCTCAGCACCACCCGCTTCCCGGTCAACGTCGACGCCGCCCTCCGCGAAGCCGGCTGGCAGCCCGGCCGCTGGGACATCAAGCTCGCCGAAGAATGGGCCGACACCCTGCGCGCCCACCTCTCCCCCGCCGGCCACCGGCACAGCGTCTTCCCCGCCGCCGTCGAAGCCTGGGCCGAATTCGGCGGCCTCCGCATCACCGCACCCGGCCACGGCCGGCAGATAGCACCCGCCGCCGTCCGCTTCGACCCCCTCGCCGGACTCCACCTCTCCCGCACCCTCGCCGACCTCGGCCGCGCCCTCGACACCGAGCTCGCACCCCTCGGCGAGGAGGGCGACCACCAGGCCGTCCTGGCCATGGACATCGAAGGCCGGGTCTACAGCCTCGACCACGCGGGCGACTGGTACCTCGGCAAGGACATCGACACGGCCCTCTCGACCCTCATCACCGGCGCCCAGCCGATCCGCCTCACGGCGGGGTAGGACCGCGCGGCGGGGCAGCCCTGACGCCGCACCGTCGCGGGGCAGACGCCGGCGGCAGGACCTACGACGCGGCCCCCGTCGGCAACCCGTGGGCGGCAGGACCTACGACGCGGCACCCGTCGGCAGCACCGCCGACACCTTGAAACCACCCGCGTCCGTGGGCCCCGACACGAACACACCCCCGAGCCGCAGCACCCGCTCCCGCATACCCACCAGACCGTTCCCCCCGCTCGGCAGCCCCACATCCGCCACCGCCGCGTCCGAAGGCCCGTTCTCCACCTGCATCGCGACCTCCACGCCCCGATGCGCAAGCCGCACCACGACCTTCGCCCCCGCCGCATGCTTGTGGACGTTCGTCAACGCCTCCTGCACCACCCGGTACGCCGTCCGCTCCACCTCAGGGGCATACGGACGCGCCTCACCGAGCACCACCAGCTCCACGACCGCCCCCGCCAGCCGCGACTGCTCGCACAACGCCTCCACCGCGTCCAGACACGGCCCCTCATCAGCCGCGGCCTCAGCGGCGGCCGCAGCCGCCCGCCCCACAGCAGCCAGAGGCACGGAGGCGGGCGCGGCGGGCGCGGCGGGGGCGGCCCCCTCCCGGAGCACCCCCAACATCTCCCGCAACTCGCTCAGAGCCTGCCGCCCCATGTCCCCCACCAACGCCGCGTTCCGCACCGCCTTCTGCGGATCCTTCAACGCCACCGCCTGCAACGCCGCCGCGTGCACCACCATCAGCGACACCCGGTGCGCCACCACGTCATGCATCTCCCGGGCGATCCGCGTCCGCTCCTCCTGCCGCGCCCACTGCGCCCGCTGCTCCGCCCGGTCCGCAAGCAGCGACAGCTCCTGCTCCAGCGAGTCCGCCCGCTCCCGCAGGCTCTCCATCAGACGACGCCGGGCCCCTATGTAGAGGCCGAAGAGCACCGGAGGCGCGTTGAGCCCCAGCGTCATGAAGAGCGCCACGCTCGGCACGTACCAGCCGCTCGGATCGATGTCCGGCGACCCCTGGTCGACCTGGGCGACGTCCTGCCGCATCCGCACGAACGTCACGACGAACACTGCCAGCGTCGACATCCCGGCCAGCGCGGCCGTGATCCGCCGGGGCACCTCGGAGGCGGCGAGCGAGTACAGCCCGACGATCCCCATCAGGAAGCCCATCTCGGCCGGCGCCACCGCGATCGACACGAGGACGACGGCGATGGGCCAGCGGCGCCGCACGAGCAGGGTCGACCCGACGATCAACCCGAACAGCACGCCCACCGGCACGGGCAGCGAAGCCTTCTCGGCGAAGCCGACGCCCTCGACGGCGCACTCCAGCGCGGACACGAGCGCGAGCGCCGCGTCGAGCACGGCGCTGCGCCGTCTCCCCCACCACCACCAAGTCCTGACGCCCTCGGCGTCCCGGTCTGCCCCCGTTGTGGTCATACCCACCACCCTACGGGTGGACCCCCACGTCAACGCCGCACACACCAGTCCCTCGAACTGTTGAATCGCCCAGATTTTCGATCCGGACGTCCGCATTCCGGACGATGGTGTTCGTATGACAGCCGCCACGAGCAAGTACGCGGACTTCGAGAACCTGCGTGAGCAGGCCGTCGCCCTCCGCCGCGAGGGCCTCAGCCGACGCCAGATCCGAGACCGCCTCCACGTCGACAACAACGACATCCTCAACCGCCTCCTCGAAGGAGAGCCCCCACCGGAGTGGACGAAGCGCCCGAACGCGAAGGACGACCTGCGGGCGAGGGCGAGGGAGCTCCGCCTCCAGGGCTGGACCTACGACCAGATCCAGGTGGAGCTGGGCTGCTCGAAGAGCTCGATCTCCCTGTGGGTGAGGGACCTGCCGAAGCCCGAACGGAAACGGACCCGGGAAGAGGCATCGGAGATCGCCCGGCGAGGCTGGGAGCCGACCATGCGCCGGCGTGAGGAGGAGCGCCAGAATCGGAAGAGCGCGGCCCGGGACGAGATCGGTTCCCTGACCGAGAGGGAGCTGTTCCTGGTCGGCATCGGCCTGTACTGGGCCGAGGGATCGAAAAGCAAGTCCTACGAGCGCCGCGAGAAGGTCATCTTCGTCAACAGCGATCCGGGCATGATCGCGCTATATCTGGCCTGGCTCGATGTCCTACGGATCCCGCGCGAACAGCTCACCTTCCGCGTGATGATCCACGAGTCCGCCGACGTGGCCGGCGCGGAAGCGTACTGGGCGGACCTCGTCGGAGTACCCACCGAACGAC
Source organism: Streptomyces sp. NPDC055815 (assembly GCF_053616475.1). Classification (NCBI taxonomy): domain Bacteria; kingdom Bacillati; phylum Actinomycetota; class Actinomycetes; order Kitasatosporales; family Streptomycetaceae; genus Streptomyces; species Streptomyces sp. NPDC055815. The sequence continues at coordinate 23,061 of NZ_JBSHDU010000090.1, forward strand.
TGCAGAAGGCCACGCTCAAGAAGCACAACCCGAGGACCGTGCGCAAGAACGTCGAGGATGGGTACCGGGGTTGCCTCGTTGTCCGAGTACTTCAAGGGGCCGACCTGTACCAGCGCATCGAAGGCTGGTGGTCCGGCTTGGTGGTGGAGGCAAGACGCCTCAACGCGTAGGCTGGCCCCGCACTCCCCCGTGGTGTAATCGGCAACACTATCCACTTTGGATGGATCATTTCAGGTTCGAGTCCTGGCGGGGGAGCCAGCCTCAGCGCGGGTCCTGACCACCTCGGTCAGGACCCGCACTCATGTCCGGGTCCTTGCCCCCCGGTATCCTTCGTGGGTCCACCACCCAAAGCCGAAGGGCATTCCCGTGAGCGCCAACCGCCCGGCAGCCGTCGTCGTCCTCGCAGCGGGTGAGGGCACCCGCATGAAGTCGAAGACCCCCAAGGTCCTGCACGAGATCGCCGGGCGTTCGCTCGTCGGGCATGTCGTGTCCGCCGCCCGGGAGTTGGAGCCCGAGCACCTCGTCGTCGTCGTCGGGCACGCCCGTGAGCAGGTCAAGGGGCACCTCGACGAGCTCTACGCCGGCACCCGCACCGCCGTCCAGGAGGAGCAGAACGGCACCGGTCACGCCGTCCGGATGGCTCTGGAGGAGCTGGGCGCGGCGCCGGAGGGGACCGTGGTCGTCGTGTGCGGTGACACTCCGCTGCTGTCCGGGGAGACGCTCAAGGCGCTCGCCGGTACGCATGCCGCCGACGGCAACGCCGTGACCGTGCTGACTGCCGAGGTTCCGGACTCGACCGGGTACGGGCGGATCGTCCGGGACGCCGAGACCGGTGCCGTGACGGAGATCGTCGAGCACAAGGACGCCTCCGCGGCGCAGCTGGCGATCCGGGAGATCAACTCCGGCGTCTTCGCGTTCGACGGGAAGCTGCTGGCCGAGGCGCTGGGCCAGGTGCGTACGGACAACAGTCAGGGTGAGGAGTACCTCACCGATGTGCTGTCGATCCTGCGTGAGGCGGGTCACCGGGTCGGTGCGTCGCTGGCGGGTGATCACCGCGAGATCCTGGGGATCAACAACCGGGTGCAGCTGTCGGAGGCCCGTGCGCTGCTGAACCAGCGGCTGCTTGAGGCGGCCATGATGGCCGGCGTGACGGTCGTGGACCCGGCGTCCGTGTTCGTGGACGTCACCGTGACCTTCGAGGCCGATGCGGTGATCCTGCCGGGTACGCAGCTGCTGGGCGCGACGCACATTGCCGAGGACGCGGTGGTGGGGCCGAACACGCGTCTGACGGATGTCACCGTGGGCAAGGGTGCCCGGGTGGACAACACCGTGGCCTTCTCCGCCGTGATCGGTGAGAGTGCGTCCGTGGGGCCGTTCGCGTACCTCCGTCCGGGGACGAATCTCGGGAAGAAGTCGAAGGCCGGTACGTACGTCGAGATGAAGAACGCGACGATCGGTGAGGGCACGAAGGTCCCCCACCTGTCGTACGTGGGTGACGCGACGATCGGTGAGTACACGAACATCGGCGCGGCGAGCGTGTTCGTGAACTACGACGGTGAGGCGAAGCATCACACCACGATCGGCTCTCACTGCCGTACGGGTTCGGACAACATGTTTGTGGCTCCCATCACCATTGGGGACGGGGCTTACACCGCCGCGGGGTCCGTGATCACGAAGGATGTGCCGGCCGGTTCGCTGGCCGTGGCCCGGGGCCAGCAGCGGAATATCGAGGGTTGGGTGGCCCGGAAGCGGCCCGGCAGTGCTGCCGCGCAGGCCGCTCAGGTCGCCTCGGAGGAGTCCGCCGGCGAAAGCTGACCGGAAACGGGTACGTCGAACTCGGCGTACCGTGATACGTGCACACAAATTCGGCTGGTTCGCACGCGCGCACGGGAGCGCGAGGGTCGCGGCCAGGGAACACGTCTGAGGAGACAGTGCTGTGACCGGGATCAAGACGACCGGCGAGAAGAAGCTGATGCTCTTCTCCGGCCGCGCCCACCCCGAGCTGGCCGAGGAGGTCGCGCACCAGCTGGGTGTCGGTCTCGTTCCCACCAAGGCGTTCGACTTCGCCAACGGTGAGATCTACGTCCGCTTCCAGGAGTCGGCGCGCGGCGCGGACTGCTTCCTGATCCAGAGCCACACGGCTCCGATCAACAAGTGGATCATGGAGCAGCTGATCATGATCGATGCGCTGAAGCGGGCTTCCGCTCGGAGCATCACGGTGATCATCCCGTCGTACGGCTACGCCCGTCAGGACAAGAAGCACCGCGGCCGTGAGCCGATCTCGGCGCGTCTGGTGGCGGACCTGCTGAAGACGTCGGGTGCGGACCGCATCCTGACCGTGGACCTGCACACGGACCAGATCCAGGGCTTCTTCGACGGTCCGGTGGACCACCTGTCGGCGCTGCCGGTGCTGGCGGACTACGTGGGTGCGAAGGTCGACCGCGAGAAGCTGACGATCGTGTCTCCGGACGCGGGTCGTGTGCGGGTCGCGGACCGTTGGTGCGACCGTCTGGACGCGCCGCTGGCGATCGTGCACAAGCGTCGTGACAAGGACGTCGCCAACCAGGTGACCGTGCACGAGGTCGTCGGTGACGTGAAGGGCCGTGTGTGTGTCCTGGTGGACGACATGGTCGACACGGGTGGCACGATCTGCGCCGCCGCGGACGCGCTGTTCGCGCACGGTGCGGAGGACGTCATCGTGACGGCGACGCACGGCATCCTGTCGGGTCCGGCGGCGGACCGGCTGAAGAACTCCAAGGTGAGCGAGTTCGTGTTCACGGACACGCTGCCGGTGCCGGGTGCGCTGGAGCTGGACAAGATCACGGTGCTGTCGATCGCTCCGACGATCGCGCGTGCGGTGCGTGAGGTGTTCGAGGACGGTTCGGTGACGAGCCTCTTCGAGGAGCACTGAGTCACCGGTAGTAGGTGAGGTGGGGATCAGCCCGTCCGGGTTCCGGGCGGGCTGATCCATTTGGGGGGTGTCGGGGGCGGCGGGTAGACTGCCGTAGTTGCTCGGCGAGGGAGGCCGTACCCGTAGGGGTTACGGCGGTCCGTTATCGACGCGCTCTTCGTAGCAGGCCATCGCCAGTCGTGGCCGGGTGACCACCTGTTTCGTCACCTTCTACGAGGAGTGCACCATGTCCGAGGTCAAGCTCGCCGCCGCCGTCCGTACCGAGTTCGGCAAGGGCGCCGCCCGTGCCATCCGCCGTGCCGCCCAGGTTCCCGCCGTCGTCTACGGCCACGGCTCGGAGCCGGCCCACATCACCCTTCCGGCCCACGACCTCGGCCTCGCCCTGCGTACGCCGAACGTCCTGCTGTCCCTGGACATCGACGGCAAGAACGAGCTGGCGATCCCGAAGGCCGTCCAGCGTGACGCCATCAAGGGCTTCCTGATCCACGTCGACCTGCTTCTCGTGAAGCGCGGCGAGAAGGTCACGGTCGAGATCCCGGTCCAGGCCGAGGGTGAGCTGGCCGCCGGTGGCAACCTGCTGGAGCACGTGCTCGGCACGCTGTCCGTCGAGGCCGAGGCCACCCACCTCCCCGAGGCCGTCACGGTCTCCGTGGAGGGCCTGGAGGCCGGTGCCTCCGTCCTCGCGAAGGACATCGTCCTCCCGAAGGGCGCGACCCTGGTGACCGACGCCGACGCCGTCGTCCTGCAGGTCCTGGCCGCGCAGGCCGAGGAGCCGGCCGCCGAGGCCGAGGCCGAGGGCGCCGAGGCCTGAGCCGTAGGCTCTGCCTGACGTGACGGGGTGATGGGCCGTACGGGCCCGTCACCCCGTTTCTCTTGTACGGATACGCGGATACGAGGAGAGCTGCGCACATGACGGACGACGCGAACGCGCCCTGGCTGATCGTCGGTCTCGGCAACCCGGGGCCCGAGTACGCGGCCAACCGGCACAACATCGGGTTCATGGTCGTGGACCTGCTCGCGGAGCGGATGCGTGGTTCGTTCAAGCGGGCGCAGAAGGCGCAGGCGCAGGTCGTCGAGGGCCGGATGGGGCCTCCGGGGCCTTCGAGCCGTCGGGTGATCCTGGTGAAGCCGATGTCGTACATGAATCTCTCGGGCGGTCCGGTGACGGCGCTGCGGGATTTCTACAAGGTGCCGACGGCGCATGTGGTGGCGGTGCATGACGAGCTGGACATCGACTACGGGGTGCTGCGGCTGAAGCTGGGTGGCGGCGACAACGGGCACAACGGGTTGAAGTCGATGACGAAGGCGATGGGTGCGGAGTACCACCGGGTGCGGTGTGGGATCGGGCGTCCGCCGGGCCGGATGCAGGTGGCGGACTTCGTTCTGAAGGACTTCTCGTCGACGGAGCGCAAGGACCTGGACTGGTTCGTGGACCGGGCGGCGGACTCGGTGGAGTGTCTGGTGGCGGAGGGTCTGGAGCGGGCCCAGTCGGCGTACAACTCCTGAGCCCTGGTGTTCGGGCCGTACGACTGTACGATCGCGGGTCATGACGCACGTCCGTACCGCAGCCATGGCCCTGGTCGCTCTGCTCCTCGTCGTCGCGGGCGGGTGGGCCTCGTGGAACTCCGCCCAGCACGTCCTGCTCGCGAAGGGGCGTGAGCACGGGACGCTGACGGTGACGGACTGCACCGACGAGAGGTGCAGTGGGCGTTACGCCCCGGAGGATCCTTCGTCGACGCGGCGGACGCTGACGATCGCGCGTTCGGTGGCGGCGGAGAAGGGCGTGACGATCCCGGTGGTGGTGAAGCCGGGGACGGACGAGGGTGTGCGGACGGGCTGGGGTGGTGGTCTGCACGCGTGGCTGCCGCTGGGCGGGGCGCTGTTGCTGGCGGCTCCGTTGGTGGGTGGGGGGATGCGGCTGACGCGGACGGCGTGGTCGCTGGCGGGGGTCGGTGGGGCGGTGCTCGTGGCGGCGTTCTTCGCGCTCTGAGGGGCAGTTGACGGGGTGGTTGTTCGTGATCTGCCCGTTTAAGGCGGGATTCCTGGGGCAATCGTTATCGACCTCTGGCTTAAGACTGACTTAAAGCCATGGATAGGCTGCCCCAGCCACCTCCCACGGCATCCTCATCCCACAGATGGACGACTGCACATGCGACGCTCCCTCCTTCCCGCAGCCGCTCTTGTCGCGGCCATGGCGGGCTCTCTCTCCCTGGCCCCCGCCGCGTTCGCGTCGGACGGCACGCACCACTACAAGCTCCACCAGGCCACGCCGATCCTGGCGTCCCAGGCGCCCCACGACGGCGACTGCAAGACGATCCCGGCCGACAAGGACGGCTGGCACTTCGTCATCCCCGGCAGCGACGTCAACTTCGTCAAGCTGACGGTGACGTTCGAGCCGGGTGGCGAGCAGGTCATCACGACCTTCGGTCCGCCGGACGACAAGCACGCGTACGTGGCCTCCGAGCCGGGCGCGAAGCTGGTCTCCGCCGAGGCGGACGTCGACGGTGTCATCAAGCAGGGCTGGTTCAACCTGTCCCACACCTGCGAGGCCACCGAGACCAACAACACCACGGGCGGGACGACCACCACGGGTGGCACGACCACCACGGGCGGGACCACCACCACGGGTGGCACCACGACCACGGGTGGCACCACCACCGGTGAGACGACCTCCACCGGTGAGACCACGTCCACGGGCGAGACCACCTCCACGGGTGAGACGACGTCCACCGGCGAGACCACCTCCACGGGTGAGACCACCTCCACCGGCGGTGCCGCCGCCACGGGTGAGACCACCTCCACGGGTGAGCAGAGCACCGGCGGTTCGGCCACCGGTGAGACGAAGGGTGAGGAGGGCAACCTCGCCGAGACCGGCTCCAGCGCGCCCGTCGGCATCCTCGCCGCCGCCGCCCTGGCCCTCGCGGCCGCCGGCGCGGTCCTGGTGACCCGTCGTCGCAAGGCCCAGCAGAACTGACGTACCCCGTCGTGACGATGCCCCCGTGGAGGATTCCACGGGGGCATCGTCATGGGTGCGGAGGGACCGTCAGCCGGTGTTGCGCAGGCCCGCCGCCACACCGTTCACGGTGAGGAGCAGGGCCCGTGCGAGCAGCGGGTCCGGGTCGTCGCCGCGCTCGGCGTCCGCGCGCTGGCGGGCGAGGAGGGCGACCTGGAGGTAGGAGATCGGGTCCAGGTAGGCGTCGCGGATGGCGAAGGTCTGCTGGAGGACCGGGTTGGAGTCGAGGAGCTGCTCGCCGCCGGTGACCTTGAGGACCTCGGCGACGGTCAGCGCGTGCTCGGCCTCGATGGTGTCGAAGACGTGCTTGAGGTGGTCGGGGACGAGGGTGTCGACGTAGTGGCGGGCGATCCGCAGGTCCGTCTTCGCCAGCGTCATCTCGACGTTGGAGAGGAAGTTCCGGAAGAAGCCCCACCGTTCGTGCATCTCGCCGAGGACGGCGTCGAGGCCGGCCTCGCGCAGGGCCTTGAGGCCGGAGCCGACGCCGAACCAGCCGGGCACGATCTGCCGGGACTGGGTCCAGCCGAACACCCACGGGATGGCCCGCAGTCCGTCGAGGGAGACGCCGGAGCCGGGGCGGCGGGAGGGCCGGGAGCCCAGGTGCAGGTCGGCGAGCTGGTCCACCGGGGTCGACGCGAGGAAGTACGTCGGCAGGTCGGGGTCCTCGACGAGGCGGCGGTAGGCGGAGTGGGCGGCGTCGGAGACGACGTCCATGGCGGCGTCCCAGCGGGCGAGGGCCTCGTCGGACTGGCGCGGCGCGGTGTGCAGGGCGGAGGCCTGCAGGGTGGCGGCGACGGTCAGTTCGAGGTTCTCGCGGGCGAGGGACGGGATGAGGTACTTGTCGGAGATGACCTCGCCCTGCTCGGTCACCTTGATCTCGCCCTCCAGGGTGCCCCAGGGCTGGGCGAGGATCGCGTCGTGCGAGGGGCCGCCGCCGCGGCCGACGGTGCCGCCGCGGCCGTGGAAGAGCCGCAGGCGGACGCCGTAGCGGTGGGCGACGTCGCGGAGCCTGCGCTGGGCGCGGTGGATCTCCCACTGGGAGGTGGTGATGCCGCCGAACTTGGAGGAGTCGGAGTAGCCGAGCATGACCTCCTGGACGTCGCCGCGGAGCGAGACGAGGCGTCGGTAGGAGGGGTCGGCGAGCATGTCGTCGAGGATGACGTCGGCGGCCTTGAGCTCGTCGGTGGTCTCCAGGAGCGGCACGATGCCGATCTTGGCCCAGCCGCCGTGCAGGTCGATCAGGCCGGCCTCGCGGGCGAGGACGGCGGCGGCGAAGACGTCGTCGGCGCCCTGGCACATCGAGATGATGTACGACTCGATGACCTCGGGGCCGAAGCGCTCGAAGGACTCCTTGATGGTGTGGAAGACGCCGAGGGTCTTCTCGCCGGCGGCGTCGAGCGGGGCCGGGGTCGGGGCGAGCGGGCGGCGCGAGCGCAGCTCCTTGGCGAGCAGCTTCTGCCGGTAGTCGCGGGGCATGTCCGCGTACCGCCAGGACTCCTCGCCGAGGCGGTCGAAGAGCTGGCCGAGGGCGTGGTGGTGGGCCTCGGCGTGCTCGCGGACGTCCATGGTGGCGAGCTGGAGGCCGAAGGCGGAGAGGGTGCGGATGACCCGGTCCATGTGGCCGTCGGCGAAGAGGGCGCCGCGGTGCTCGCGCAGGGAGGTCTGGATGAGGGTGAGGTCGCGGAGGAGTTCGGCGGTGCCGAGGTAGTCGCGGCCGTCCTGGTGGGGGGTGCCGTGGGCGAGGCGCTCGCGGGTGTTGACGAGCTTCTGCCGGATGCAGGTGGCCTTGAGGCGGTACGGCTCCTCGGCGTTGAGGCGCTTGTAGCGGGGGCTGATCTCCGGGAGGAGTTCCAGGTCGCGCTGGAGGGAGTCCAGGAGTTCCTGGGTGGCTCCGGTGTAGCGGATGGAGTTGGAGAGCAGGCCGCGGAGGAAGTCGACGAGTTCGAGGGCGTCGGTGATGCCGTGCTCGTGCTGGAGGATCAGGACGTCCCAGGTGACCTGGGGGGTGACGTTGGGGTTGCCGTCGCGGTCGCCGCCGATCCAGGTGCCGAAGGTGAGGGGGCGGGTGCCGGCGGGCAGTTCGACGCCGACGCGCTCCAGTTCGGCGGCGAGGTCCTCCAGGACGTCGCCGACGGCGTTGGCGTGCAGCTCGTCGAGGTAGTAGATGGCGTTGCGGGCCTCGTCGGCGGGCTCGGGGCGGACGACCCGGAGTTCGTCGGTCTGCCAGATGAGGTCGATGTTCTCGGCGAGCCGCAGGTCGGTGCGGCGCCGCTCGGACTGGCTGACCGGGGTCTCCAGGAGGGCGGCGATGCGGCGGAGCTTGTTGAGGACGGAGCGGCGGGCGGCTTCGGTGGGGTGCGCGGTGAAGACGGGCCGTACGTTGAGGTTCTTGACGGTCTCGCGGACGTGCTCGGGGTCGCCGTCCTTGAGCATGTCGGCGGTGCGGGCGAGGAGGCCGCCCTCGGCGGCGCGCTTCTCGCGCATCTCGCGGCCGCGGTGGACCTGCTCGGTGACGTTCGCGAGGTGGAAGTAGGTGGAGAAGGCGCGCACGAGCTTGGCGGCCGTCTCGAGTTCGACGCCGCGGAGCAGCTCGGCGGCGGCCTCGCCGTCCTCGCGGGTGAGGCGGCGGACCTTCTCGACGAGGTCGAGGAGCTCGTGGCCTTCCTGGCGGACGAGGGTCTCGCCGAGGAGGTCGCCCAGTCGGCGGATGTCGGCGCGCAGCTCGGTGCTGGCGGTGGGGGTCTGGTCGGCACTGCTCACAGGTGCGGCTCCTTGCAGTGTTTGAGCACGTCTGGAGGGGGTCTGGAGGCTTGCGGACCGCGCTGTCCGACGCCCCCAGGATAGGTGTCCACATGGTGGGCGGCGGGCAGGCCCCTCTTTGTGCCCTCTTGCCGCGCGCCACGGCGCTGCCATACTTACGACGCCGTAGGTTACGGAGGCGTAGCCACGGCTTCGTGCTGCGACGCGTTTCCCCTTTTTCACTCACCCCCCAGGGACACCCATGACCATGAGCCCCGAGATGACGTCGGCGGCCGCGGCGCCGGACGACGCCGCGGCCCTGCCCTCCGCCACGCTGGGCGGGGACAGCAAGCGTTCGATCGAGCAGATCACCCTGCTGCTGTTCATCACGGTGCCGTTCCTGGCGCTGCTCGCGGCGGTGCCGCTGGCCTGGGGCTGGGGGGTGAGCTGGCTGGATCTGGGGCTGATGGTGGCGATGTACTACATCGGCTGCCACGGCATCACGATCGGTTTCCACCGGTACTTCACGCACGGTTCCTTCAAGGCGAAGCGGCCGCTGCGGATCGCGCTCGCGATCATGGGTTCGCTGGCCGTGGAGGGTCCGCTGGTCCGCTGGGTGGCGGACCACCGCAAGCACCACAAGTTCTCGGACGCGGAGGGTGACCCGCACTCGCCGTGGCGGTTCGGCGAGACGGTGCCGGCGCTGATGAAGGGCCTGTGGTGGGCGCACATCGGCTGGATGTTCGACGAGGAGCAGACGCCGCAGCACAAGTACGCGCCCGATCTGATCAAGGACCCGGCGATCCGGGCGATCTCGCGGCAGTTCGTGCTGTGGACGATCGTGTCGCTGGCGATCCCGCCGCTGGTGGGCGGTCTGGTGACGATGTCGTGGTGGGGCGCGTTCACGGCGTTCTTCTGGGGCTCGCTGGTGCGGGTGGCGCTGCTGCACCACGTGACGTGGTCGATCAACTCGATCTGTCACGCGGTCGGCAAGCGTCCGTTCAAGTCGCGTGACCGCTCGGGCAACGTGTGGTGGCTTGCGGTGCTGTCCTGCGGCGAGTCGTGGCACAACCTGCACCACGCGGACCCGACCTCGGCCCGGCACGGGGTGCTGCGCGGCCAGGTCGACTCCAGCGCGCGGCTGATCCGCTGGTTCGAGCAGCTGGGCTGGGCGACGGATGTGCGCTGGCCGGCGAAGTCCCGCATCGAAGCCCGCCGCCAGAGCGCGTCCGCAGACGCGGCATGATGGAAGACGTGGCGATCGAGGGCAGGACCGGCGGTACCGGCAGCAGCGGCGGAGAGCAGAAACCCCGGCGGGGCCGCCGGGTGCGGATGACGGGCGCGGAGCGCCGGGAGCAGCTCCTCGACATCGGTCGCACGCTCTTCGCGGAGAAGGGCTTCGAGGGCACGTCGGTGGAGGAGATCGCGGCGAAGGCCGGGGTCTCCAAGCCGGTGGTGTACGAGCACTTCGGGGGCAAGGAGGGGCTGTACGCGGTCGTCGTCGACCGGGAGATGCGGCAGCTCCTGGACGGGGTGACGGGGGCGCTGACGGCGGGGCATCCGCGGGAGCTCCTGGAGCAGGCGGCGTTCGCGCTGCTTGACTACATCGAGAACTACACGGACGGGTTCCGGATTCTCGTACGGGATTCGCCGGTGGCGCAGTCGACGGGCACGTTCGCGTCGCTGATCAGTGACATCGCCACGCAGGTGGAGGACATCCTGGGTCTGGAGTTCAAGGCCCGGGGCTTCGATCCGAAGCTGGCGCCGCTGTACGCGCAGGCGCTGGTGGGCAGTGTGGCGCTGACGGGCCAGTGGTGGCTCGATGTGCGCAAGCCGAAGAAGGCGGAGGTCGCGGCGCATCTGGTGAACCTGGCGTGGCATGGCCTCGACGGCCTGGAGCAGAAGCCCCGGCTGATAGGACACCGCAAGAACTGAGGGCGGGCGGCCGTCGGTTTCCTCACGGACAGGGGCGGCCCGTACCGGTACTCCGGTGCGGGCC
>NZ_JBSHDU010000091.1:0-33390 GCF_053616475.1 Streptomyces sp. NPDC055815
CGGTTCACCGTCTCGCGCCGCGCCGTTCCCGCATCAACTCCCTTGCCCCCGGACCCTCTTGCCCCGCGCGGCCACACCCGCTTCACTGGCGAACCTCCCCCACAGGAGAACACCCGTACCACTCACACACCGAGGGGTTCTTCGTGACCGCCAGTCGCACCACCTACGCGCTGACCACCGTCACCGCCGCCGCCTGCGCCGCCGTCCTCGCCACCGCGCTGCCGGCCACGGCGATCAACTCGTACAACGCGACCCCCGCCCCCGAGCGCACCGAGGTCGGCGCGCTCGTCGCGACCTGGGACAACGACGACGACCCGGCGACGCCCGACCGCGTCGACTGGGTCTGCTCCGGCACCATGATCGACGGGAACACCTTCCTGACGGCCGCGCACTGCACCACCGACTGGCCGGCGAACGTCCGTTTCTACGTCTCGCTCGACCAGGACGTGCAGGCCGGCCTGGACCGCGCGGCCGCCGCCCACCCGGGCGACCCGGCCGCCCAGGCGCGGAGCGTGGCCGTCGAGGGCACCGCGTACAGCCACCCCGCCTACCCGGGCCCGGCCTCCGACACGCACGACATCTCGGTGATCGAGCTCCCCGCCGCCGCCGTGAAGGCCCGCTGGTCCTTCACCCCGGCCACCCTCCCCCGGGCGGGCGCCCTCGACGCGCTGGGCCCGCAGGGCCTGAACGACACCTCCTTCCTGGTCGCCGGTTACGGCACGGAGGAGGCGGAGCGCGGCCCGGGCGGCCAGACGCACCCGGGCGGCGGCGTCCGCATGAAGGCGCCGGTCACGTTCAACGCGCTGAACAGCGCCTGGATCCGGCTCGCCATGACCGCGCCCCAGGGGAACGGCGGCGCCTGCTACGGCGACTCGGGCGGCCCCAACTTCGCCGACCTGAAGGGCAAGCGGACACTGGTGGCCACGACGATCACCGGCGATACGCCGTGCTACGCGACCAATGTGGTCTATCGGCTGGACACTCCCGGCGCGCGTGACTTCCTGAAGCCGTACGTCCAGCTCCCCTGACGTCACCGGCCCGAGCCCGTCCCGCCCGCCCGCCGTCACTCTCCGTGATCTTCGCACGATGGGGAACCGGGCGGGACGGGCGAGCGGTTTCGTCCGCTCAGGTTTCTGCCACTGTCCGATATCCGGAGAGTCGAGCGGAGGGTGCGACAGGACCAAGAATCACTCAAGCCCCTTAGCGGAACTGCACGTTCTCAGTATGTGAACACTGCATTACAGACCCTAATGCCCCAGTTTGCCCATGCGGCGCGCACACTCTTTCCCCGTCGGCATAACAAGACAGTCACATCCTGTCCTCGCCGCTCCCCGACCCTCCCCACCTGCGCTTAGAGTCACGGCCAGTCACCGCGCCGCCGGGCGCGTCCTAGTGCACGGCCCTGTACCAAACCCAGTACGGCCCGGCGTTCCAAAACGGCACCCCTCGCTCCGCAGCTTCACGGCACCGCCTCATTCCGAGGGGGCCGCGCCAGGGAAAGGACCCTTCGTGCGAAACCGTTCGTTGCTCATACTCACCACCGCGGTCACCGCGGGAGCGCTGACGCTCACTGCCTGTGGTTCCCGTGACAAGGGCGGCGCCGAGAACGGCGACAACGGCAACGTCACCGTCACCATCGGTCTGGACGCGCCGCTCACCGGTGAGCTGTCCGCCCTCGGCCAGGGCATCAAGAACTCGGCCGACCTCGCGGTCAAGACGGCCAACAAGAAGGGCTACGTCAAGGGCGTGACCTTCAAGCTGGAGTCCCTGGACGACCAGGCGCAGCCCTCCTCCGGCCAGCAGAACGCCACCAAGTTCGTCGCCGACAAGTCCGTCCTCGGCGTCGTCGGCCCGCTGAACTCCGGCGTCGCCGAGTCCATGCAGAAGGTCTTCGACGACGCGAAGCTGGTGCAGGTCTCCCCGGCCAACACCAACCCGTCGCTCTCCCAGGGCCCGAACTGGGCCTCCGGTGACAAGAAGCGCGGCTACAAGTCGTACTTCCGCACCGCCACCACCGACGCCATCCAGGGCCCGTTCGCGGCCCAGTACGTCTTCAAGGAGGCCAAGAAGACCAAGGCCTTCATCATCGACGACAAGAAGACCTACGGCGCCGGTCTCGCGGGCACCTTCAAGGGCGAGTTCGAGAAGCTCGGCGGCAAGGTCGTCGGCACCCAGCACATCAACCCGGACACCAAGGACTTCGCCGCGGTCGCCACCCAGGTGAAGAGCTCCGGTGCCGAGGTCGTCTACTACGGTGGCGAGTACCCCGCCGCCGGCCCGCTGGCCAAGCAGATCAAGGCGGCCGGCGCCAAGGTCACCGTCGTCGGCGGCGACGCGATCTTCAGCCCGGAGTACGTGAAGCTCGCCAGCCCGGCCTCGGCCGAGGGCGACTTCGCCACCTCGGTCGGCGCGCCGATCGAGTCCCTCGACTCCGCCAAGGAGTTCCTGGCCAACTACAAGGCCGAGAACTACAAGGAGGCCTACGAGGCCTACGGCGGCTACGCCTACGACTCGACCTGGGCGATCATCGAGGCCGTCAAGAAGGCCGTCGAGGGCAACGGCGGCAAGCTCCCCGAGCGCGCCAAGGTCGTCGAGGCCATGCAGGGCGTCTCCTTCGAGGGCGTGACCGGCTCGGTCGCCTTCGACGAGTTCGGTGACACCACCAACAAGCAGCTCACGGTCTACAAGGTCGAGGGCGGCGCGTTCAAGCCGGTCAAGTCCGGCACCTTCGGCGGCTGATCCTCAGCAGCCCCATCTCTCAGCACCACCTTCACCGCGCGGGGGCGCCACACAGGCTCCCCGCGCGGTGTCACATCCGTCGAAAGTCTCGGAGGACAATGCGGTGAACGAACTGCCGCAGCAGCTGGTCAACGGCCTGCTACTGGGATCCATGTACGGGCTCGTCGCCGTCGGCTACACGATGGTCTACGGCATCGTCCAGCTCATCAACTTCGCCCATGGCGAGATCTTCATGACCGGCGGCTTCGGGGCGCTCACGGTCTGGCTCATCCTGCCCGGCGGCACCACCATGTGGATCGCGCTGCCCCTCATGCTCATAGGCGCCATCCTCGTCGCGACGACGATAGCCGTCGGCGCGGAACGCCTGGCCTACCGCCCGCTGCGCGGTGGCCCCCGCCTCGCCCCGCTCATCACCGCCATCGGTCTCTCCCTCGCCCTCCAGCAGGCCGTCTGGTCCCTGTACCCGGAGGCGAAGTCCGCCCGGACCTTCCCGCAGATCCCCGGCGGCCCGATCGAGATCGGCCCGGTCACCATCCAGACCGGCGACGTCTTCCTGCTGATCGCCGCCCCCGTCTGCATGGCCTTCCTCGCCTTCTTCGTCATGCGCACTCGCACAGGTCGCGGCATGCAGGCAACGGCGCAGGACCCGGACACCGCGAAGCTCATGGGCGTCAACACCGACCGGATCATCGTGATCGCGTTCGCGCTCGGCGCCGCGTTCGCCGCCGTCGGTGCCGTGGCCTACGGCCTCAAGTACGGCGTCGTCGACTTCAAGATGGGCTTCCTCCTCGGACTCAAGGCCTTCACGGCCGCCGTCCTCGGCGGCATCGGCAACATCTACGGGGCCATGATCGGCGGACTCGTCCTCGGCATCGCGGAGACGATGGCGACGGCCTACATCGCCCACATCCCCGGCATGCAGCAGCTCGGCGGCCAGTCCTGGGCCGACGTCTGGGCCTTCGTACTCCTCATCGTCGTACTCCTCGCCCGGCCACAAGGCCTGCTCGGCGAGCGCGTCGCGGACAGGGCGTGAGCACCATGACCACCATCTCCGAGAACCCCAACGCACCCACGGCCTCCGAGGCCTCCCCCGAGGCGACCGGCCTCATCGGCTTCATCCCGGCCGGCATCGCCCGCCCGCTCGCCCTGGGCGGCGGCGTCCTCACGGTCGCCAGCTGCTTCCTCGCCTGGACCTGGACCGCCCGCTTCCCGGGTGACCTCACCTTCTACGGCAACCCGGGCGGCCTGCAGCTGCAGGTCCTGGTGACCGGCCTGCTGACCACCCTCTTCGCCCTCTCCTCGTACGGCGTCAAGGGCACCCGCTGGCTGACCCCGGCCGGCAGCGACGGCGCCCTCAAGCTCGCCGCGCTCGCCAACTTCGCGACCGCCTGGTTCACGGTCGGCGCGATCAGCGTCGAGCTCGGCGGCCCGGTCAACCTGGAGCCGGGCGGCGCGGTCGTCGCGCTCGCCACCCTGCTCGCCCTCCTCGGCGCCTTCGCGCTCCCCTTCGAGCGGCCGACGCTGCTGCCCGTGGACCCGGAGGACACCGGCTGGGACCAGTTCAAGCACCGCTGGAGCAACGGCTGGGCCACCTTCCGGGCGTCCTTCGCCGCCGGCCCGGTGCGCAAGCTGCCGGCCATGAACTCCGCCGTCGAGATCCTGATCATCGCGGGAGTCCTCGCCGTCGCGCTGGGCATCTTCACCTACGGTGTCGGCACCGAGTACGACGAGCAGTTCCTCGGCTTCCTGATCGCGACCGGCCTCGGCTTCGCGGCGGTCAACAAGTCGGGTCTCACGGCGCAGGCCACGCAGCTCACCGGCAAGCACCAGAACCTGTCCATCGCGGGCGCGTTCACCGCCGCGGCGCTCTTCCCCTTCACCCAGACCGACGACCAGTACGCGACGCTCGGCGTCTACATCCTGATCTTCGCCACGGTCGCCCTGGGCCTGAACATCGTCGTCGGCCTCGCCGGTCTCCTCGACCTCGGTTACGTCGCCTTCCTCGGCGTCGGCGCCTACGCGGCCGCCCTCGTCTCCGGCGCCCCGACCTCGCCGTTCGGCATCCACCTGCCCTTCTGGGCCGCCGTCCTGGTCGGCGCCGCCGCGTCCCTGGTGTTCGGTGTCCTCATCGGCGCCCCGACGCTGCGACTGCGCGGCGACTACCTCGCCATCGTCACCCTCGGTTTCGGTGAGATCTTCCGTATCGCCGTGATGAACGCCGACGGCACCTCGGGCCCCGACGTCACCAACGGCTCCAACGGCATCGCGTCCATCCCGAACCTCGACATGTTCGGGTTCGACTTCGGCGCCGAGCACAGCATCGCCGGCTTCACGATCGGCCGGTTCGCGAACTACTTCTTCCTGATGCTGCTGATCATGGCGGTCGTCGTGCTGGTCTTCCGGCGCAGCGGCGACTCCCGCATCGGCCGCGCCTGGGTCGCCATCCGCGAGGACGAGACCGCGGCGCTCGCCATGGGCATCAACGGCTTCCGGGTCAAGCTCATCGCCTTCGCGCTCGGCGCCTCGCTCGCCGGCCTCGCCGGCACCGTGCAGGCCCACGTCACCTACACGGTGACCCCGGAGCAGTACGTCTTCGCCGGTCCCATCCCGCCCAACTCCGCCTTCCTGCTCGCGGCCGTCGTCCTCGGCGGCATGGGCACCATGAGCGGTCCGCTGGTCGGCGCGTCGCTGCTCTTCCTCATCCCCAACAAGCTCCAGTTCATGGGCGAATACCAGCTGCTCGCCTTCGGCGTCGCGCTGATCCTGCTCATGCGCTTCCGCCCGGAGGGCATGATCGCCAACCGGCGCAACCAGCTGGAGTTCCACGAGAAGGACGAGACGCCCGCCACGCTCGCCAAGGCAGGTGCCTGAACCATGACGACCACCACCAACAAGGCCGAGGCCACCACCGAGCCGGCCGCCCGCGAGACCGTGCTCGACGCGCGCGGGGTCACCATGCGGTTCGGCGGCCTCACCGCCGTGCGCGATGTGAACCTCACCGTGAACAGCGGCGAGATCGTCGGTCTCATCGGCCCCAACGGCGCCGGCAAGACCACCTTCTTCAACTGCCTCACCGGTCTCTACATCCCGACCGAGGGCGAGGTCCGCTACAAGGGCCAGGTCCTCCCGCCGAAGTCGTTCAAGGTCACCGCGGCCGGTATCGCACGCACCTTCCAGAACATCCGTCTCTTCGGCAACATGACGGTCCTGGAGAACGTCCTCGTCGGACGTCACACCCGCACCAAGGAGGGCCTCTGGTCGGCCCTGCTCCGCGGCCCCGGCTTCAAGAAGGCCGAGGCGGCCTCCGAGAAGCGGGCCATGGAGCTCCTGGAGTTCATCGGCCTCCAGGACAAGGCGCAGCACCTCGCCAAGAACCTCCCGTACGGAGAGCAGCGCAAGCTGGAGATCGCCCGCGCCCTCGCGAGCGACCCCGGTCTGATCCTGCTCGACGAGCCCACCGCCGGCATGAACCCGCAGGAGACGCGGGCGGCGGAGGAACTCATCTTCGCCATCCGGGACATGGGCATCGCCGTGCTCGTCATCGAGCACGACATGCGGTTCATCTTCAACCTCTGCGACCGGGTCGCCGTGCTCGTCCAGGGCCAGAAGCTGATCGAGGGCGACAGCGCGACCGTCCAGGGCGACGAGCGGGTCATCGCCGCGTACCTGGGCGAGCCGGTCGAGGCGGCGCCGGCCGCCGCCGAGCAGGCCTCCGAGTCGGAGGAGGTCCCGGAGGACGCCTCCGAGGACGCCTCCGAGGACGACGAGACCCCCGAGGCCCCGGCCGACGAGGCCCCGGCGGCCGACGAGACCGCCGAAGAGACCGACGAGGAGCCCTCGGAGGACAGCAAGGAGAACGACGCATGACCGCACTGCTCGAAGTCGAGGACCTGCGCGTCGCCTACGGAAAGATCGAGGCCGTCAAGGGCATCTCCTTCTCCGTCGACGCCGGTGAGGTCGTCACCCTCATCGGCACCAACGGCGCCGGGAAGACCACGACCCTGCGGACCCTCTCCGGGCTCCTCAAGCCGGTCGGCGGCCAGATCAAGTTCGAGGGCAAGTCCCTCCGCAAGATCCCCGCGCACAAGATCGTCTCGCTGGGTCTGGCCCACTCCCCCGAGGGCCGGCACATCTTCCCCCGGATGACGATCGAGGAGAACCTCCTCCTCGGCGCCTTCCTCCGGAAGGACACCGCCGGCATCGCCAAGGACGTCCAGCGCGCCTACGACCTCTTCCCGATCCTGGGCGAGCGTCGCAAGCAGGCCGCGGGCACGCTCTCCGGCGGTGAGCAGCAGATGCTCGCGATGGGCAGGGCGCTGATGTCCCAGCCGAAGCTGCTCATGCTCGACGAGCCCTCGATGGGTCTGTCGCCGATCATGATGCAGAAGATCATGGCGACGATCGCCGAGCTGAAGGCCCAGGGCACCACGATCCTGCTCGTCGAGCAGAACGCCCAGGCCGCGCTCGCCCTGGCGGACCACGGTCACGTCATGGAGATCGGCAAGATCGTGCTCTCGGGCACGGGGCAGGACCTGCTCCACGACGAGTCCGTCCGCAAGGCGTACCTCGGCGAGGACTGAGCCCCACGAACCGAAGGCCCGCCCCACAAGGTCGTGGGGCGGGCCTTCTCGTGTACGGAAGCACTCGCGTACGGAAGCGGGGGCGGTTACTGCCCCTTGGCCGCCTTCTTCTCCTCGGCGTCCTCGATGACGGCCTCGGCGACCTGCTGCATCGACATGCGGCGGTCCATCGAGGTCTTCTGGATCCAGCGGAAGGCCGCGGGCTCCGTCAGGCCGTACTGGGTCTGCAGGATCGACTTGGCGCGGTCGACGAGCTTGCGGGTCTCCAGGCGCTGGGAGAGGTCGGCGACCTCCTTCTCCAGGGCGCGGAGCTCGGCGAAGCGGGAGACGGCCATCTCGATGGCCGGCACCACGTCGCTCTTGCTGAACGGCTTCACCAGGTACGCCATGGCGCCGGCGTCCCGGGCCCGCTCGACGAGCTCGCGCTGCGAGAAGGCGGTCAGCATGAGGACCGGGGCGATGGACTCGCCGGCGATCTTCTCGGCGGCCGAGATGCCGTCGAGGACGGGCATCTTCACGTCGAGGATGACGAGGTCGGGCCGGTGCTCACGGGCGAGCTCGACGGCCCGCTGACCGTCCCCGGCCTCGCCGACGACCGTGTAGCCCTCTTCCTCCAGCATCTCTTTGAGGTCGAGGCGGATCAGGGCCTCGTCCTCGGCGATGACGACGCGGGTCGTCAGCGGCGGAACGTGCGACGCCTCGGCGTCGTCGGCGGGCTGGGGCGACTCGGGGGCGGTCACGGGGGCTCCTCGTTCAAGGCCTCTTCCAAGGCGGATACAGCTCACCAAGAGCCTACCTAGCTGCGGTATGGTGGACGCGCAGAGGGTCAGGGGAAACCTTTGATTCCGCGGGCCCCGGTAGCCCAATTGGCAGCAGGCAGTGGATTCAAAACCCACACAGTGTCGGTTCGAGTCCGACCCGGGGCACTTTTCCTTCGATTCGAAGGCCAGCAGGGTGGGGAGTGATCGTCACCCACACGCGTGAAGCCTGATCATCAGCGCTACGCAGCCGGAACGAAGCAGCCACGATCGACCACATGCACGACGTCGAAACGCGCAAGCAGGCGCTGGCTCTCGTCGCCCAGGGTCGGAGCCTCAATTCCGTCAGCAAGGAGACGGGGATCTCCCGCGCGGCCATACGCAGTTGGCGGGCACGCCTGGAACCCCGCCCCCGCGTATCCGCACACTCCACACCCTGTGTGCGATGCCGCCCCGCGCCAGGCACCCCTGAACCAGCGGAGGCGTACGCATACCTGCTCGGGCTCTACCTCGGCGACGGCTGCATCAGCCCGCACCCACGCGGAGGTCACCACCTGCGCATCGCCTGCGCCGACGCCTGGCCCGGCTTGATCGAAGAATGCCGCGACGCGATCCAGGCCGTCCGTCCCGAGGGCAGGGTGTACAACCTGCAGAAGCAGGGCTGCGTCGCAGTCACCAGCTACGGACGCCATTGGACCTGCCTCTTCCCGCAGCACGGGCCCGGCAAGAAGCATGAGCGGCATATCTCCTTGGACCGAGAAGGTGATCGGCGGACAGCGCAAGCGGTACGAATACCCCCGCTACTTCTTCACCAACACGTCCGTTGACATCGCCGGGCTCTTTACCAGCGTGCTCGACCGCGTCGGCGTCGAGTGGAAGGCCGCCAAGCGGAAGGGCACCGCGCAGAACATCTCCGTCGCCCGCAAGGCGTCCGTCGCGCTCATGGACCTTCATGTGGGGCCCAAACACTGACCACTACGTCAGCGGGTCTCCGATGTGGTGGACCCGGACCAGGTTCGTGGAGCCCGCGACGCCCGGCGGGGAGCCCGCCGTGATGACCACGATGTCGCCCGGCCGGCAGCGGCCGATCCGCAGCAGCTCCTCGTCGACCTGGGCCACCATCGCGTCGGTGGAGTCCACGTGCGGACCGAGGAAGGTCTCGACGCCCCAGGTCAGGTTGAGCTGGGAGCGCGTCGCCGGGTCCGGCGTGAAGGCGAGCAGCGGGATCGGCGAGCGGTAGCGGGAGAGCCGCTTGACCGTGTCGCCGGACTGGGTGAACGCCACCAGGAACTTGGCGCCCAGGAAGTCGCCCATCTCGGCGGCCGCGCGGGCCACCGCGCCGCCCTGGGTGCGGGGCTTGTTCCGCTCGGTGAGCGGCGGGAGGCCCTTGGCGAGGATGTCCTCCTCCGCGGCCTCGACGATCCGGCTCATGGTGCGGACCGTCTCGATCGGGTAGCGGCCGACGCTGGTCTCGCCGGAGAGCATCACGGCGTCGGTGCCGTCGATGACCGCGTTCGCCACGTCGCTCGCCTCGGCGCGCGTGGGGCGGGAGTTGTCGATCATCGAGTCGAGCATCTGGGTGGCGACGATGACCGGCTTGGCGTTCCGCTTGGCCAGCTTCACGGCGCGCTTCTGGACGATCGGCACCTGCTCCAGGGGCATCTCGACGCCCAGGTCGCCGCGGGCGACCATGATGCCGTCGAAGGCGGCGACGATCTCCTCGATGTTCTCGACGGCCTGCGGCTTCTCGATCTTGGCGATGACGGGGAGCCGGCGGCCCTCCTCGTCCATGATCCGGTGCACGTCGTCGATGTCGCGGGCGCTGCGGACGAAGGAGAGGGCGATGACGTCGGCGCCGGTGCGCAGCGCCCAGCGCAGGTCCTCGATGTCCTTCTCGGACAGGGCGGGGACGGAGACGGCGACCCCGGGCAGGTTGAGGCCCTTGTGGTCGGAGACCATGCCGCCCTCGATCACGCGGGTGTGCACGCGCGGTCCGTCGACGGAGCTGACCTCCAGGGTGACGCGGCCGTCGTCGACGAGGATGCGCTCGCCCGGGGTCACGTCCCCGGCGAGGCCGGCGTAGGTGGTCCCGCAGCCGTGGCGGTCACCCTCCCTGGGCTCGACGGTGATGGTGAACTCGTCGCCGCGTTCAAGGAGTACGGGCCCTTCACGGAAGCGGCCGAGACGGATCTTCGGGCCTTGAAGGTCGGCGAGGACGCCGACGCTGCGGCCGGTCTCGTCGGCGGCTTTACGGACGCGGTGATAGCGCTCCTCGTGCTCGGCATAGCTGCCGTGGCTGAGGTTGAAGCGGGCCACGTCCATTCCGGCCTCGATCAACGCCTTGATCTGGTCGTATGTTTCGGTGGCGGGCCCAAGGGTACAAACGATTTTCGCTCGGCGCATGAGTCGAGCCTAGGGCTTACCCATCAGTAGGAAATTGGCTCGGCATGACTACTCAACAACCTTTCCGTGAAAGGTTGTTGACAAGTCTTGAATTTGTGCGGCGGGCTGCTCCGATGAGCGGATTACGGGCCGAAAAGCCGTTCGTCTCAGAGTGCGGGAGGCAGCATCGTGAACCGTGCCACGACCTCGGCCGTGACCGTCTGCCGCTGCGGTTCGAGGTCGAGCGGCGGCGCCTCGCCGGCCGCCTCCGCCGCGTAGGCCACGGCCGCCCCGCCGAAGCCGGGCCGCCGCGAGCGCAGCGGCTCCGCGAGCCCGGCGTCCGACAGTTCGAGGAGTGAGGCGAGCGAGGTGCCGAGCGCCTCCGCGTAGGCCCGCGCCCGCTGCACCGCCTCCTCGACCGCGCACCGGCGCGCCTCCGCGTACGCCGGGGACCCCGGCCGCAGCTCCCACCACGGCCCGTCGACGCTCGCCATCTCCAGGTCGGCGAGCCGGGTCACCAGCTCGCCGAGCGCGGTGAAGTCGGTCAGCTCGGCCGCCAGCCGCACCCGCCCCGTATAGGCGTGCACCCGCTCCCCGCGCCCCTTCCGGGTCAGCTCGGGCGAGAGCGAGAAGCTGCCCGTCTCCAGTTTCTCGACCGCGTCGCCGAGCGCCTTCACCAGATCGAGCACCCTCGTGTTGCGGCGGGTCAGATCGGCGAGCGTCTCCGCGCGGTCCGTCCCCCGGGCGGAGACGGTCACCCAGATCCGGGCGAGCTCCGGCTCGACCTCCAGGCGCCCTTCGCCGCGGACCGTCACCTGGGGCGCGTCCGGGCTCGCGTGTGGCTGTGTCATACCGAACACTTTCCCACTCCGTAACCCGCAAGGGCTGTTGCGACGGTGCCGTCTGAGCCAGAATCTACGCGCGTTGTGCGCCATGGTCGGCGCCTGCGCCACAGAACCACAAGGGGAGAAATCAGATGCCGCTGAACCGCAGGACGTTCCTGGAGCGCTCGGCCGCCGCCGGAGCCGGAGTGGCCGTCGCCGGAGTCGCCGCCGTTCCCGCCGAGGCCGCCGCCGCGCCCCTCGGCACCGGCCGGCCGCGTCCGCAGAAGCGGTACTCGTTCACCGTGATGGGCACCACCGACCTGCACGGCAACGTCTTCAACTGGGACTACTTCACGGACAAGGAGTTCGACGACAAGGCGCACAACGACGTCGGCCTCGCCAAGATCTCCACCCTGGTCAACCAGGTGCGCGCCGAGAAGGGCGAGGAGAACACGCTCCTCATCGACGCCGGCGACACCATCCAGGGCACCCAGCTGTCCTACTACTACGCCAAGGTCGACCCGATCACGCAGACCGGCGGCCCCGTCCACCCGATGGCCCAGGCCATGAACGCCATCGGCTACGACGCCGCCGCGCTCGGCAACCACGAGTTCAACTACGGCATCCCGGTGCTGCGGAAGTTCGAGGAGCAGTGCGACTTCCCGCTGCTCGGTGCCAACGCGCTCGACGCCAAGACCCTGCGCCCGGCCTTCGCGCCGTACAGCATGCACTGTCTGCGCACCCCGCACGGCAGGGACGTCAAGGTCGCGGTCCTGGGCCTGACCAACCCGGGCATCGCCATCTGGGACAAGGCGAACGTCACCGGCCAGATGGTCTTCCCCGGCCTGGAGGAGCAGGCGGCCAAGTGGGTGCCGAAGCTGCGCTCCATGGGCGCCGACGTCGTGATCGTCTCGGCGCACTCCGGCTCCTCCGGTACCTCCTCGTACGGTGACCAGCTCCCGTACATCGAGAACGCCGCCGCGCTCGTCGCCGAGCAGGTCCCCGGCATCGACGCGATCCTCGTCGGCCACGCGCACACCGAGATCCCCGAGTACAGGGTCGCCAACAAGGAGACGGGCAAGGAGGTCGTCCTCTCCGAGCCGCTGAAGTGGGGCCAGCGCCTCACCCTCTTCTCCTTCGACCTCGTGTGGGAGAAGGGCCGCTGGATCGTCGAGAAGGCCGGCGCGCAGGTCCTCAACTCCAACACGGTCGCCGAGGACCCGGAGATCACTGGACTGCTCGTCGACGAGCACAAGAAGGTCGTGGAGTACGTCAACCAGGTCATCGGCACCTCCACGGCCGCCATGACCACGACCGACGCGCCGTGGAAGGACGAGCCGATCATCGACCTGATCAACGTCGTCCAGGCCGAGACGGTCAAGGCGGCCCTCGCGGGCGGCCAGTACGCGAACCTGCCGGTGCTCTCGCAGGCCTCCTGCTTCTCCCGCACGGCCCGCATCCCCTCCGGGAAGATCACCATCAAGGACGCCGCCGGGCTCTACCCCTTCGAGAACACCATGGAGGCCCGTCTGATGACGGGCGCCCAGCTGAAGGACTACCTGGAGTTCTCGGCCCGGTACTACGTGCAGACCCCGGCGGGCGCGCCCGTCGACACCGCGAAGCTGACCAACGCCAACGGCACCCCGGACTACAACTACGACGCCGTGTCCGGTCTGACGTACGAGATCGACATCGCCAAGCCGGCCGGCTCGCGGATCGTGAACCTGTCCTTCCAGGGCAAGCCGCTCGACCCGAAGGCGCAGTTCGTCCTCGCCGTCAACAACTACCGGGCGAACGGCGGCGGCGCATTCCCGCACGTCGCCGCCGCCCCGAAGCTCTGGTCGAACTCGGACGAGATCCGCAACACCATCATCCAGTGGGTGAAGGCCAAGGGGACGGTCGACCCGGCCGGCTTCGCGTCGGTGGACTGGAAGCTGACCCGGGACGGCGTGCCGGTCTTCTAGTCGTCACACGTTCTGAGCGAGAGGCGTCAGCTTCCGGTCCTGGGCCGGGATGCTCGGCGCCTCTCGCGCCTCCAGGCCGAAGGTGGTGAAGGCCGTGCGGCGCGGCAGCGGGTACGGCTCCTTGCCGGTGACCGAGTTGAGGATGGTCGCGCTCCGCCAGGCCGCGAGGCCCAGGTCGGGGGCGCCGACGCCATGGGTGTGGCGCTCGGCGTTCTGGACGTACACGGAGCCGGTGACCGCGGGGTCGAGGACCAGCCGGTAGCGCTCGTCGACCCGCGCGCGGCCGGAGGCGTCATGCCGCAGGTACGGGTCGAGACCGGCGAGCATCCGGTCCACCGGGCGCTCCCGGTAGCCGGTCGCGAGGACGACGGCGTCGGTGGTGAGCCGGGAGCGGCTGCCCTCCTGCACGTGCTCCAGGTGCAGCTCGACCTGGGTGGTGGCGACCCTCCCCGCGGTGCGGACCCGGACGCCGGGGGTGAGGACGGCGTCGGGCCAGCCGCCGTGCAGGGTGCGGCGGTAGAGCTCGTCGTGGATGGCGGCGATGGTCTCCGCGTCGATGCCCTTGTGCAACTGCCACTGTCGGGGCACGAGTTCGCCGCGCACCGGCTCGGGCAGGGCGTGGAAGTAGCGGGTGTAGTCGGGGGTGAAGTGCTCCAGGCCGAGTTTGGAGTACTCCATGGGCGCGAAGGCCTCGGTGCGGGCCAGCCAGTGGATGCGCTCGGCCCCGGCGGGACGGGCGCGGAGCAGGTCGAGGAAGACCTCGGCGCCGGACTGGCCGGAACCGATGACGGTGACGTGCCCGGCGCGCAGCAGCGTCTCGCGGTGGTCGAGGTAGTCGGCGGAGTGGATCACCGGGACGCCGGGGGCGTCGGCGAGCGGACGGAGCGGCTCGGGGACGTACGGCTCGGTGCCGACGCCCAGGACCACGTTCCGGGTGTAGGCGCGGCCCAGGGCCTCGGCCTCGCCCTCCGGGTCGATCTGGGTGAAGTCGACCTCGAAGAGGCGTCGCTCGGGGTTCCAGCGGACGGAGTCGACCTGGTGGCCGAAGTGCAGGCCGGGGAGGCGCTCGCTGGCCCAGCGGCAGTAGGCGTCGTACTCGGCGCGCTGGATGTGGAACTTCTCGGCGAAGTAGAAGGGGAAGAGGCGCTCGCGGCTCTTCAGGTAGTTGAGGAAGGTCCAGGGGCTCGCGGGGTCGGCGAGGGTCACCAGGTCGGCCAGGAAGGGGACCTGGAGGGTGGCGCCGTCGAGGAGCAGGCCCGGGTGCCAGTGGAAGGCGGGCTTCTGCTCGTAGAAGGCGGCGGCGAGGCCGCCGGGGACGCCCTGCGCGAGGGCGGCGAGCGAGAGGTTGAAGGGGCCGATGCCGACGCCCACCAGGTCGTGGGGTTGGTCGAGGTCCTGCTGGGGGGTGCTGCCGGTCATCGGTGCGTGCTGCCTTCCACGAGGGTGAGGATCCGGGCGAGGTCGCCGGAGGTGGTGTGGGGGTTGAGCAGGGTGGCCTTGAGCCAGAGGCGGCCGTCGGCCTTCGCCCGGCCGAGGACCGCGCGGCCCTCGGTGAGGAGGGTGCGGCGGATCGCGGCGACGGTCGTGTCGTCGGCGCGGGCGGGCCGGAAGAGGACGGTGGTCAGGGTGGGGCGTTCCCTGAGGTCGAGACCGGGGGCCTTCTCCACCAGATCGGCGAACTCCTGGGCGAGGTCCATGCACGTGTCGACGAGCGCGCCCAGGCCGGTGCGGCCGAGGGCCCGGAGGGTCACGGCGGTCTTGAGGACGTCGGGGCGGCGGGTGGTGCGCAGGGAGCGGCCGAGGAGGTCGGGGAGGCCGGCCTCGGTGTCGTCGTCGGCGTTCAGGTAGTCGGCGGTGTGGCCGAGGACGGCGAGGTCGGCGGTGTCGCGTACGGCGAGGAGTCCCGCGGCGGCCGGCTGCCAGCCCAGTTTGTGCAGGTCGACGGTGACGGTACGGGCCCGGTCGAGGCCGTCGAGGAGCCCGCGGTGGGTACGGCTGAAGAGGACCGGCCCGCCGTACGCCGCGTCCACATGCAGCTCCGCGCCCCGGGCCGCGCAGACCTCGGCGAGCGCGGGGAGCGGGTCGATCAGGCCCTCGTCGGTGGTCCCGGCGGTCGCGGCGACGAGGACGGGCCCCGTCTCCCGGTCCAGGGCCTCGGCGAGGGCCGCCGGGTCCACGACCCCTGCCGGGGTGGGCAGGGTGACCGGTTCGCGCAGGCCGAGGAGCCAGGCGGCGCGGCGGAAGGAGTGGTGGGCGTTGGCGCCGACGACGAGGCGCACCCGCGGGTCGCGCTCCCGGGCGAGGAGCAGCGCGAGCTGGTTGGACTCCGTGCCGCCGGTGGTGACCAGCGCGTCGGGGGCTTCCGCTCGGGGGAAGACCTCGGCGGCCAGGGCCGCCGTCACCGCGGCCTCCAGGACGGAGGCCGCGGGGGCCTGGTCCCAGGAGTCCATCGACGGATTCAGCGCGGAGGCGGCGAGATCCGCGGCCGCGGCGAGCGCGAGGGGCGGGGTGTGGAGGTGGGCGGCACAGAGGGGGTGAGCGGGGTCCGCGGCGCCCTCCGCGAGGGCCTGCACGAGGGTACGGAGGGCCTCGTCGGGTCCCGTTCCGGTGTCGGGGAGTACGGCTCCGAGCGCCGCGACCCGACGGGCCACGGCCTCCGGTCCCCCCGCCGGCAGGGGGCCACCCCTGACCTGCGCCCCTTCACGGAGGGCGTCGAGGGCGGTACCGAGGAGCCGGCTCAGGGTGGTGGGGTCGGAGGCGAGGGGCGGGGGTGCGGCACGCATGGACGACAGGGTGGCGGGCCGTGCGGGGCGCTGTCCGGGGAGTGCGCCGATGTGACCCGAACGGGGGACATGCGGGCCGCTCTGCCGTGTGGGCCCGCGCCCGGCGCCGTGTGGGCAATCGTCCCGCAGGGCGGGACGGGTGGGCACACGGGACGGCGCCCTCTCGCGGCGCCTCCGCGTTCCGAGCCTGGACCCGCACCGGCTGTACGGCGCACGTGGTGCGGGTTCAGGCGCGGGAGCCTCTGGCGCCGGCAGGGGCGCCGTTCCGTTGTGCCCACCCGTTCCGCCCTGCGGAACGATTGCCCACAACGGCGGAAGCGCGCCCACAACGGCGGCGTCAGGTCACTTGTAGGTTCGCCATCATGCCCATGTCCTCGTGTTCCGCGTTGTGGCAGTGGAAGAGGTACCGGCCCCGGTAGCCCTCCCACCTCGTGATGATCTCCGCCGACTCCCCCGGCCGCAGGGACACCGTGTCCTTCAGGCCCGCGTCGTGCGCCGGCGGCGCCTCGCCGCCCCGGGAGAGGATGCGGAAGCCCGTCAGGTGGAGGTGGACGGGGTGGTGGACGTCCGCGATCAGGCGCCAGATCTCCACGTCGCCGAGGCGGACCGTGACGTCCGAGCGGGCCGGGTCGAAGGGGAGCCCTCCGATCAGCCAGCCGTGGCCGTCGTCCTCGCCCATGCGGCCCGCGCGGAAGGAGAAGTCACGGACCCGGACCGCCTCCGACCGCCGCCACCTCGGGAGGTCCGAGGAGAGGACGGCCGGGACGCGGCTGTCGTCCGCGGCCTTGCGGGTGACCCGGAAGGCCATCACGTCACGGGTGCGGCCGGAGCCCAGGCGGTTGACGAGCTTCACCAGGGTCCCGACCGGGACTCGGGCGAAGTCGACGACCACGTCGTAGCGTTCGGCCGGGGCGACGGGCAGCGTGAAGTGCTTCACCGGTGCCGCGAGCAGGCCCTGGTCGGCGCCGATCTGGGTGAACTCGAGCATGCGGCCGTCGCCTTCGTCGACGAACTCCAGCTCGTAGTGCCGGGCGTTCGACGCGTTGAGGAGGCGCAGCCGGTAGCGGGCCGCGTCGACCTCGTGCACGGGCCAGGGCGCGCCGTTGACGAGGATCACGTCGCCGAGGACGCCCGCCACGTAGGGCTCGCGGACGCCGGGGCGGTCCCGCAGCGTGGGGTCGAGGGACGGGTAGTCGAGGCTGCCGTCGGCGGCGAAGGACCGGTCCGCGATCATCAGCGGCAGTTCCCGCGGCCCGGACGGCAGGCCGAGGGCCTCCTCGGCGTCGTCGCGGACGATGTGCAGTCCGGCGAGGCCCCGCCAGATCGCCGGGGCGGTGAAGTCCATCCGGTGGTCGTGGTACCAGAGCAGCGTCGGCCGCTGGTCCAGCGGGAAGGTGTAGTCGCGGGTGAGTTCGGTCGTCACCGCCCGCGGGTCGTGCATGACGTGACCCGATCCGTGTCCCCCGTGGCCCCCATGTCCCCCGCGGCCGCCGTTCCAGCCCTCGGGCAGTACCAGGTCCGTCGGGTAGCCGTCCGAGGCCGCCGGGGTCCGTCCGCCGTGCAGGTGCACGACCGTCGGCACGGGTAGTTCGTTGCGGTGCGAGACCGTGACCGGGCGCCCCCGCCGCGACTCGATCGTGGGACCGGGGAACGTGCCCCCGTACGTCCACAGCGGTGTCCGTACGCCGGGCAGGATCTCCGCCGTCACCTCACGCTGCACGATCTCGTAGCGGTCCGCACCGCCGCTCGTGCCGACCGGCTTCAACACCGGCGGGAGCGGCAGCGGCACCCGGAACGGCGGCGGCAGCGGCACCCCGCTGCGGAGTTCCGCGCCGGTGACCGCCGGTCGGCGGGACAGGCCGGCCGCCGCTGTCAGACCGCCGGCCGCCATCAGCCCGAGCGCGCCTCCGACGGCCAGCACCCGGCGCCTGGTCGGGTCAGGCATCGACGGCCTCCCGGCGCTCCAGCGGCCGCAGCCACACCGCGGTGAACAGCACGACGACGGCCGCGACGGTGAACACGCCCAGGGGGATGTGCAGCCACAGCGCCCCGGCGGCGCCGGCGAAGTACTGCACCGTCTCGGCGACCGCGAGCGCCAGGGTGACGTAGAAGGGCCAGGAGCGGCGCAGCCGCGCCCAGACCACGATCGCGACGACGAGCTGGACGAGGCAGAGCGAGGTGACGACGTCGGCGCCCGCCCCGTGCATGCCCAGACCGTCGAAGTCGCCGCTCAGATAGACGCCGGCGAACACCGGCTGGCCGAAGACCGCCACCACGTGCGCCGTGACGACGGCTCTCCACACACCCCTCAACATGACGCGCTCTCCCCCTGGTTGTCGGCGCGGAACGGTCCTGACGCTATGCCCCGGGGCGATAATCTGTCGAAGATCAATATCGTTATCGGGCTATGTCCCTGGGGGCATGATGGATCTCCACGCGCTCCGGCAGTTCGTCGTCGTGGCCCGCCTGGAGCACCTCAGCCGCGCGGCCGAGGAACTCGGTGTGGCCCAGCCGTCGTTGAGCCGCACCGTGGCCCGGCTGGAGAGCGAGCTGGGCACGCCGTTGTTCGACCGGGTCGGCCGGCTGCGGCTGAACGACGCGGGGAAGGTGTTCCTGCGGCACGTCGAGCGGTCCCTCGGGGAGCTGGAAGCGGGTCGCCGGGCCGTCGCCGCGGTCTCGGGCGGGGAGTTCGGCACCGTACGGCTGGCCTCGGAGACGTTCCTGACGCTGACCGGGCCGCTGGGGGCGTTCAAGCGGGCCCATCCCGGTGTCGAGGTCGAGCTCCATCAGATGGCCGCCGAGGAGATGGCCCGCGGCCTGCGCGGCCAGGAGGTGGACCTCTGTGTCGCCTCGCAGCCGTGCGCGTCGGAGGGCCTGGAGGCGGTCCGGCTGCTCGACGAGGCGGTGTGGGTGGTCGCGCCGCTCGACCACCCCCTGGCGGGCCGGGCCTCGGTGACCGTCGGCGAGCTCGCCGACGAGCCGTTCGTGACCACCCGCACGGGGCACTGGCAGCGCAGGCTCCTCGACCGGCTCTTCGCCGGGAACGGCCTGACTCCCCCGAGGATCGTCTGCGAGGGCGACGAGCCCAGCGCCACCGCGATCCTGGTGGCGGCGGGGCTGGGCATCGGCCTCATCCCGGACATGGCCCGGCGCAGCGCGACCCGCGCCCCCGTCGCCTGGATCGCCGTGGACAGCCCCGACTGCCGGCGCACCCTCACCCTGCTGCGGTACGCCGACGGCCGTCCGGCCGGCGCCGCGCGCCTGATGCACGCGGCGCTGACCGGCTGGGACTGGTCGGGGGGACCGGTCTAGCCACGGACGCGCAGGGCCCGGCGCAGGTCGTCGAGCTGGTCGACGAGCCAGCGGTGGAGGGCGGGGATCATCGTGTCGTCCGCGAGGTGGGACTCGCCGAGGGCCAGGGAGTCGGCGTCGATCGCGTACGCGGGGAAGGCGTAGCGGCCGGCGGCCTCGCCCATCGCGGGGCCCCGGCGGTCGCCGAGCGCGACGGCCGCCTCGTAGAAGCGCGGTACGTACTCCCGTACGAGCTCGGCCTGTTCGGGCTGCCAGAAGCCCCGGGCGGTGGCGGTGAAGAGGTAGTTGGAGAGGTCGTCGGAGTCGAAGAGCGCCGACCAGGCGGCGGCCTTCGCCTCGGGGGTGGGCAGGGAGGCCCGGCAGCGGGCGGCGCCCTCCTGGCCGGTGGCGCTGGGGTCCCGCTCCAGTTCGGCGGCGATGACGGTCTCGTCGGTGGCGCCGAGGACGGCGAGCCGGGCGAGGATCCGCCAGCGCAGTTCGGGGTCGAGCTCGGGGCCGCCGTGGACGGTGCCCTCGTCGAGCCAGGAGGCGATCTTGTCGGGGGTGGTGGCGCTGTCGATGCAGGCGCGGACGGCGGTGAGGCGCAGTCCGGGCTCCTCGCCGTCCTCGGTGCGGCGCAGCAGGGCGCGGGCGATCTCGCTGAGGGTGGCGAGGGCGGCGGGCCGCTCGTCCTCGGGGACGTACCGGTCGGCGATCTGGGTGCGGGCGAAGCCGAGGACGCCTTGGACGAGGGCGAGTTCGGTCTCCTCGGGCAGGTGCGCGAGGGCGGTCTCCAGGTAGGCGGCGGGCTCCAGTTCGCCGTCGCGGACCATGTCGCGCATCGCGTTCCAGACGACGGCCCGGGTGAGGGCGTCGGGGATGCGGGAGAGGCCGCGCAGGGCGGACTCGGCGGAGACCTCGTCGAAGCGGAGCTTGGTGTAGGTGAGGTCGCCGTCGTTGAGGACGACGAGGGCGGGGCGCGGGCCGGTCAGCTCGGCGGGCGCCTCGTGCGGGACGTCGAGCTCGCGGTGCTCGCGGAGGGCGAGTTCGCCGTCGGGCTGCCGGTCGTAGATCCCGGCGTGGACGCGGTGCGGGCGGCTGCCGTCGCGGTCGACGGCGAGCTGCCAGTGGGTGCCCTCGCCGGTCAGGTGCGGGGTGAGGATGTCGACGCCGGTGGTGCGCAGCCACTGCTCGGCCCAGGCGTGGACGTCGCGGTCGGTGGCGGCGGCCAGGTTGTCGATGAAGTCGGCGAGGGTGGCGTTGCCGAACTTGTGGCGCTTGAAGTGGATGTTGATGCCGGCGAGGAAGTCCTTCTCGCCGAGCCAGGCGACGAGCTGGCGGAGGGCGGAGGCGCCCTTGGCGTAGGAGATGCCGTCGAAGTTGAGGAGGGCGGAGGCGGTGTCGGGGACGGCTTCCGGGTCGGGGGCGACGGCGTGGGTGGAGGGCCGCTGGTCCGCTTCGTATCCCCAGGACTTGCGGGTGACGCCGAAGTCGACCCAGGTGTCGGGGAAGAGGTCGGAGCAGGCCTCGTTGATGGTCTGGTAGCCCATGTACTCGGCGAAGGACTCGTTCAGCCAGATGTCGTCCCACCAGCGCAGGGTGACGAGGTCGCCGAACCACATGTGGGCCATCTCGTGGGCGATGACCATGGCGCGGGTCTGGCGTTCGGTGACGGTGACGGCGGAGCGGAAGACGAACTCGTCGCGGAAGGTGACGAGTCCGGGGTTCTCCATGGCGCCGGCGTTGAACTCGGGGACGAAGGCCTGGTCGTACGAGTCGAAGGGGTAGGGCTCGTCGAACTTCTCGTGGTAGCGGTCGTAGCAGGCCCGGGTGACGGCGAGGATCTCGTCGGCGTCGGCGTCGAGGTGGGCGGCGAGGGAGCGGCGGCAGTGGATGCCGAAGGGCAGGCCGGCGTGTTCGGTGCGGATGCTGTGCCAGGGGCCGGCGGCGACGCAGACGAGGTAGGTGGAGAGCAGCGGGGTGGGGGCGGCCTGCCAGCGGCCGTCCTCCTGCTGTTCGGTGATGCCGTTGGAGAGGACGGTCCAGCCCTCGGGGGCCTTGACGGCCACCTCGAAGACGGCCTTCAGGTCGGGCTGGTCGAAGCCGGCGAAGACGCGCTGGACGTCCTCCATGAACAGCTGGGTGTAGACGTACGACTCGCCGTCGGTGGGGTCGGTGAAGCGGTGCATGCCCTCGCCGGTGCGGGAGTACCGCATGGTGGCGCTGATGTGCAGGGTGTGCTCGCCCTCGGTGAGGTTCAGCGGGAGCCGGTTGCCGTCGAGGGCGGTGACGTCGAGGGGTTCGTCGTCGAGGAGGGCGGAGTGCAGGGTCTCGGGCTTGAGCTCGACGAAGGTGTCCCCCGCGGCGCGGGCCGTGAAGCGGATGAGGCTCTGTGACTGGAAGGTCTCGTCGCCGGTGGTGAGGTCGAGGTCCACGCGGTAGTGGTGGACGTCGAGGAGCTGGGCACGGGTCTGCGCTTCGTCGCGCGTCAGTACGGACATGGGCCCTATGCTGCCCGATCGCCCTCTTCCGGGGCAGGGGGTGTACGGGTCTCAGGCCAGGCCGGAGCCGTTCAGGTGGGTGAAGGCGGCGGCGATGCGGGGCCGGTCGTAGCCGGTCGGTCCGGCGGCGCCGCTGGAGATGAGGGTGTGGAGCAGGATCCGGGCCTTGGCGGGGTCGAGCGGGCCGGCGGGGATCAGTCCGTGGTGCAGCAGGTCGTATTCGGAGCCGGGGCTGCGGTAGGTGTGCGAGAGGGTCGCGCCGCCGCCGGTGCGGGAGGCCAGGACGACGGGGATGCGGCGGGCGATCTCGGCGAGGGGTTCGACGAGCGGGGCGGGGGCGTGTCCGGCGCCGAAGGCGGCGACGACGAGGCCCTGGAAGCGGTCGTCGACGGCGTCGAGGAGTTCGCCGCGGTCGCCGAGGGAGAGGGTCACCAGGGCGACGCGGACGGCGGGGTCGAGCTTCAGCGCGCAGAGCGTGGTGGGGGCGGCGGGGCGGAGCAGGATCCGGGGTTCGCCCTCGACGACGGTGCCGATCGGTCCGGCGCCGGGTGAGGCGAAGGTGGCGATCGAGGTGGTGTGGGTCTTGCGGGCGAGGCGGGCGGCGTGGATCTCGTCGGCGAGGACGACGAGGACGCCGAGGTTCCGGCAGGCGGGGTCGGCGGCGACGGCGAGCGCGGCGGCAAGGTTGGCGGGGCCGTCGGCGCCGGGCAGGTCGGGGCGGCGCATGGCGCCGGTGACGGCGACGGGCTGCTCGGTGGTGCAGAGCAGGTCGAGGAGGAAGGCGGTCTCCTCCAGGGTGTCGGTGCCCTGGACGACGACGACGCCGGAGCCGTCGGCGACGGCCTTGCGGACCTCGTCGGCGAGGGCGGCGAGGTCCTCGAAGGAGAGGGTGGAGCTGGGGACGCGGCGGAAGTCCCGCAGCTCGACGTCCTCGGGGGCGCCGAGTTCGGCGAGGACCTCCTGGCCGGTCATGCGGGCGGCGTCACCGCCTCGGGCGGAGATGGTGCCTCCGAGGGTGAAGACAGTGACGCGGCCCATCAGCGTGCTCCGTCCGCAATCGTCTCGTGGTGCCGGATGACCTCGGCGATGATGAAGTTCAGGAGTTTCTCCGCGAAGGCCGGGTCCAGTTTCGCGCTCTCGGCGAGTTCCCGCAGCCGGGCGATCTGGCGGGCCTCGCGGGCGGGGTCGGCGGGCGGGAGCTGGTGCTCGGCCTTGAGGACGCCGACCTGCTGGGTGCACTTGAAGCGCTCGGCGAGCATGTGCACGACCGCGGCGTCGATGTTGTCGATGCTTTCGCGCAGCCGCGTCAGTTCGGCGATGACGTTCGGGTCGATGGCACTGGTGTCGCTGGTGTCGCTCATGATCTGCGAGCTTAGACGGATCTCGGCTGGATGGTGGGCGGGTGTTCGGGATCCGGAACGACGTTGCTCCAGCCGCCGTGCACGGAGCGTCCCTGCTGTTCGCGGAAACGGATGGGCGCGGTGCCGACCCGGCGGGTGAAGAGCCGGGAGAAGTAGGCGGGGTCGTCGTAGCCGACGCGGCGGGCGACGGCGGCGACGGGCAGCTCGGTGGCGGCGAGGAGCTCCTTGGCGCGGCCGAGGCGGACGGTGAGCAGATAGTCCTTGGGGCTGCAGCCGGCGGCGCGGCGGACGGCGGTGCGCAGCTCGGCGGCGGTCATGCCGTGCCGGGCGGCGTGCTCGGCGACGGAGAGCGGCTGGAAGGCGTCGCGGGTGAGGGCGGCGAGGACGGGGTCGCCTTCGGCGTTGGTGTCGGCGCGGGCCCGGCGCAGGGCGACGAGGAGTTCGTGGACGGCGGCGGCGGTCTCGACCTCCAGGAGGGGGTTGCCGGGGCGGGCGGCGCGGGCGATGCGGCTGATGGCGGCGCGGGCGGGGGCGGCGTCGGAGAGGGGGACGACGGGCCGGTCGGGCTCGATGTAGCCGAGTTCGGTGTAGGTGGCGGTGGCGGGTCCGCCGAAGTCGACGAAGGCCTCGTCCCAGCCGGTGGCGGGGTCGGCGGCGTAGTGGTGGGGGGTGCCGGGGGTGAGCCAGAGGAGGGCGGGGGCGGTGACGGTGGTGCGGCGTCCGTCGGCGCCCCGGTACCAGCCGCCGCCGGCGGAGACGACGACGGCGACGTGGTGGTCGAGGGTGCGCGGGCCGACGGTGGGCAGGGTGCCGTGCTGGAGTCCGACGCCGAGGCAGACGAGGCCGAGGCGGTGGTGGACGGGGCTGGGCGTGAAGTAACGCATCCAGGTGTGGTACATCGCGCGGCCCGCTCTCTCTAACGTCCAAACTGCGACGATCTTTGTCCATGGACCCGGTCGCCGCCAGAGGGTGAGGGTGAGGCCATGAGCACGTTCGCTGTGGGTGACGAGGACTTTCTGCTCGAAGGGCGGCCGGTGCGGCTGCTGTCCGGGGCGCTGCACTACTTCCGGGTGCACGAGGGGCACTGGGAGCACCGGCTCGGGATGCTGCGCGCGATGGGCCTCGACTGTGTCGAGACGTACGTGCCGTGGAACCTGCACGAGCCGGAGCCCGGCCGGTACGCGGACGTGGACGCGCTCGGGCGGTTCCTGGACGCGGTGGGGCGGGCCGGGATGCGGGCGATCGTGCGCCCGGGTCCGTACATCTGCGCCGAGTGGGAGAACGGCGGGCTTCCGCACTGGCTGACCGGCCCGCTGGGGCGGCGGGTGCGGAGCCTGGACCCGGAGTTCCTGGCGCCGGTGGAGGCCTGGTTCCGGCGGCTGCTCCCCCAGGTGGTGGAGCGGCAGGTGGACCGGGGCGGGCCGGTGGTCCTGGTGCAGGTGGAGAACGAGTACGGGAGTTACGGGAGCGACCTGGCGTATCTGGAGTGGGTGGCGGGGCTGCTGCGCGGGTGCGGGGTGAGCGTGCCGCTGTTCACCTCGGACGGGCCCGAGGACCACATGCTGACCGGGGGTTCGGTGCCGGGGGTGCTGGCGACGGCGAACTTCGGCTCGGGCGCGCGGGAGGGCTTCGCGACGCTGCGGCGGCACCGGCCGTCGGGGCCGCTGATGTGCATGGAGTTCTGGTGCGGCTGGTTCGACCACTGGGGCACGGAGCACTCCGTACGGGACGCGGCGGACGCGGCGGCGGCGCTGCGGGAGATCCTGGAATGCGGGGCCTCGGTCAATGTGTACATGGCGCACGGCGGGACGAACTTCGGCGGCTGGGCGGGGGCGAACCGGGACGGTGAGCTGCACGACGGTCCGCTGCGGCCGACGGTGACCTCGTACGACTACGACGCGCCGGTGGACGAGGCGGGGCGGCCGACGGAGAAGTTCTGGGCCTTCCGGGAGGTGCTCGCGGAGTACGCGGAGGGGCCGCTGCCGGAGGTGCCGGAGCCGCCGGCCCGGCTCGCGGCGCCGGTGTCGGGTGCGCTCGACGGGTGGGCGCCGCTTGACGGGGTCCTGGAGGTGCTCGGCGGCGAGGAGACGGTGACGCCGATGCCGCCGTCCTTCGAGGAGCTGGGCGTGGACCGGGGTCTGGTCCGCTACCGGGTGGCGGTGCCGGGGCCGCGGCAGCCGTACCCGCTGGGGGTGACGGGGCTGCGGGACCGGGCGGTGGTGTACGTCGACGGGCGGGCGGCCGGGGTGCTCGACGAGGACGACTGCGTCCTTCCCGAGCCGGTGGCGGGTCCCGCGCTCGTGGATCTGTGGGTGGAGTCGCTCGGCCGGGTCAACTACGGGCCGCGGGTCGCGGAGCCGAAGGGGATCACGGGCGGCGTCCTGCACGAGCGGCAGTATCTGCACGGGGTACGGGCGCGGGCGCTGCGGCTGGACGCGTTCGAGGCGGCGGCGGTCGGCAAGGTGGCGTTCGGGCCGGTCTCCGACGGGCCGGGCCTGTACCGGGGGACGCTCGGCGTGGCGGGCGCGGGCGACGCGTGGCTGCGGCTGCCGGGCGCGACCCGGGGCTTCGTGTGGGTGAACGGCTTCTGCCTGGGCCGCTACTGGGCGGCGGGCCCGCAGGAGGCGCTGTTCGTGCCGGGCCCGGTGCTGCGGGAGGGCGCGAACGAGGTGTGGGTCCTGGAGCTGGAGGGCGGCCCCGGGACGGGACCGGTCCTGGACCCGGCGTGAACGTGAAGGTGCCCCGGGACGGGACCGGTCCTGGACCCGGCGTGAACGTGAAGGTGCCCCGGAGCCGAGGCCGCTCCGGGGCACCCGTTCACGGTTGCCGCCGCGTCCGGGCCGCGCGGGCCGGGCGTGACGGCGGTGCCGGGTCCGCTACAGCGTGGCGGCGGCGGACTTGATGGCGGCGGCGAAGGTCGAGACCTCCGTGTAGACGCCGGGGTAGCCGGCCCGCGCGCAGCCCTCGCCCCAGCTCACGATGCCGACCTGGATCCAGGCTCCGTTGTTGTCCTTGCGGAACATGGGGCCGCCGGAGTCGCCCTGGCAGGTGTCGACCCCGCCCTGGCTGTAGCCGGCGCAGATCTCCTCGGCCGGCACGAGGTCGCTGCCGTAGGCGGTCTGGCAGGAGGCGTCGGAGACGAACGGGACGTTCGCCTTGAGCAGGTAGCGCTGCTGCGAGCCGCCCTCGCGGGCGGCGCCCCAGCCGGCGACGGTGAAGGTGCCGCTGTTGTACGCGGTGGTGTCGGCGATCTTCAGGTTGGGCAGCGAGGTGATCGGGCTGGCGAGCTTGATCAGCGCCCAGTCCTTGCCCTGGCCGTTGTAGCCGGGGGCCTGGAGGACCTTGGTCGACTTGACCTTGATGGCGCTGCTGGACTGGAGGTCCACGACTCCGGCGGTGGCGGTGATGCTGGTGTTGTTGCCGGAGCCGCTCACGCAGTGGGCGGCGGTGAGGACGACCTGAGGGGTGATCAGGGAGCCGCCGCAGCCCATGGAGAGCCTGACCATCCAGGGGAACTCGCCCTGGGCGGCGCGGGTGCCGCCGACCACGGGGGCCGGGGCGGCGGAGGCGGTGGTGGTGGGCTGGAGGCTGACGGCCGCCAGGACGACGGCGCCGGCTGCGGCCAGCTTCTGGAGGGCACGGACCATGCGGTTCTGCTGCTTCACGTGTCTTCCTTCTCTCGTGGGGGGTCGGCCCCGACGGGTGACGCCACCGCACGCGTTCGGTGACATGCGCCCGTCAAGGCACGTCCGGATTATGGACAGCGCTCAACTGCCGCCACAAGAAAGCCTTTTCGGCCAGATCCGGTGGGGGGACCGTACAGTGGTCGGGAAGGGGGATCCGGCATGCAGAACCGTCATGAGGCCGACCGTGTCATCCACGGCTTCCCGCACCGCGCCACCGTGCGGGCCTCCCTCACCGCGCTCTACCGCCGCCTCTCCGCCGACGGCGTGCACAGCCACCCGGTCAGCGTGAGCGCCGAGGACGTGGCCCTCGGCGACGACGAGGACCTCCACCTCGGCGCCCAGCGGGTGGCCCACGCCCTCGTCCGGCACCTGAGGCTGCCCGAGGCGCGGATCGTGGTGAGCTTCCGGCCCATGGAGTACGCGGCGGCCGTCGAGCTCACCGCGGGCCCCGAGTACTTCGTCGAGCTCAACGACCGCTTCCGGACCCGCCGCAGGGACATCGGCGCGGCCCTCGCCCACGAGATCACCCACGTGCTGCTGCACCGGCTCGGCCTCGGCTTCCCCTCCACCGCAGAGAACGAGGTCCTCACCGATGTCACCACCACCTACCTGGGCGCCGGCTGGCTGCTGCTCGACGCGTACCGGCGGGACGGCGTCGAGAGCCAGAAGCTCGGCTATCTGACCCCCGAGGAGTTCGGCTACGTCCTCGCCAAACGGGCCGAGGTCTTCGGCGAGGACCCCTCGCCCTGGTTCACCAGCGCGGTGGCGTACGAGGCGTGGGTACGGGGCCGGGCGGAGGCCGCGCGGGAGCGGACCGCGCCGCCGCTCGCCGGGGCGGGCTGGGCCGAACGCCGCCGGTACACCGCGCAGCGGCGCCGGGGCCGGGCCGCCGAGGACGCTCCGTACGCCTTCGAGGGCGGCGCCCCGGCGACCGGCGTCTCCTTCCTCTGCCCGGTCTGCGCCCAGCGCCTGCGGATCCCGGCCGGGAGGGCGCTGCGGGCCCGGTGCGGGGTGTGCGGGTCGGTCCTGGACTGCGCCTCCTGACCCGGGGACGCGGGAATCGATTTGCGCCGCGCACCGACGGCGCGTCAGGGTCGGGGCATGAGCACGTTGTTCGACGCGATTCGGGCCGGGGACGAGGACGGGGCCGTGCGGCTCCTGCGGGACGGGGCCGACCCCGGGGGCCGGGAGGACGGGGAGACCGCCCTGTACCGTGCGGCCGTCGACGGCGAGGCCGGGATCGTGCGGGTCCTGCTCGCCGCCGGGGCCGACCCCACCCGGCTCAGCGGCGAGGACGACGGCGACCTGCCGCTGTGCGGCGCGGCCTGCGGCGGGCACACCGAGGTGGTGCGGGCCCTCCTCGCGGCGGGCGCGGCGGCCGACGCGCAGGAGTCGTACGGATTCACGGCCCTCGCCTGGGCGCTGCGCCTCGGCCACGCCGACACGGCCCGGGTCCTCCTGGAGCACGGCGCCGACCCGGACCGGCCGGGACCCGACGGGCTCCTCCCGCTCGTCGCCGCGGCCCGGCGCGGCTCCAGCGGCTGCGTGCGGGCGCTCCTCGACCACGGGGCACAGGCCCGGGAGGCCGCCCTGCGGGAGGCCCGGCGGTGGATCGGCGCCGACATCGCCGCCGAGCTGCGGCGCGGGCTCGTCGCCGGGAACGAGGGCGGGCAGACGTACGAGGCGGTCGTCCGGCGGATCCGGGAGGACGGCGGGATCACGGTCTGCGTCGAGCTGCTGCGGGAGAACGGCGCCCCCGGGCGCGGCGACGACCGGCAGACCGGGCACGCGGCGATCGCCACGCTCCTGGAGTCGGCGCTCGGCCTGCGCACCCCGCACGAGGAGCTCGCGGCGCGGGCCCTGCACTGCGGCGACCCCGAGCTCGACGACTGGACGACGGCCGTGGCCGAACTGGCGGGCCGGGCCGACGAGGAGACCTTCGTGGCGGCGGCCGGGTGGTGCGCCTACCGGGACCCGCTGCGCCGGGCCCTCGGCGCGCGGGTGCTGGGCGCACTGCCCGGCTTCGGCCCGAGCGCGGTCCCGGTCCTGCGGCGCCTCGCGGCGGAGGCCGTCCCTCCGGCGCGGGAGCCGATGCTCTCGGCGGTGCTCGCGCTCGGGGAGTGCGCGGACGCGGCCGCCGTGCCCGAACTGCTCGCGGCGGCCGCGCATCCCGACGCGGTGGTGCGCCGGGCGGTCGCGGCGGCGCTCGCCGGGATCGTGCCGGCCGGGCACGCCGAGGCGCTCGGGGTGGTGCTCGCGCTGAGCCGGGACGGCGACGCCCGGGTGCGGGACTGGGCGACGCTCGCGCTCGCCGAGCTGCCCGACGACACCCCTCTCGTACGGGAGGGGCTCGCGGAGCGGCTCGGCGACACCGATCCGGAGACGGCGGCGGAGGCGGCGCGCGGGCTCGCGATCCGTCAGGACCCGCGCGCCGTCGACGCGCTGGCGTCGATCCTCGCGGACGGTGAGGCGGACGGCGCCGCCCGCGAGACGGCGCTGGCCGCCCTGGAGCACGTCCACGACCCGCGGGTCAGGACCCGTCTGGAGTGGACGACCCCGCGCCGCGGCTGAGCCAGGCCGTCTCTTCCGGATCTTGCCTGACCCGCGACGCCTGGCACCGTACCTCGCCGCGTTGTCGGGCCCGCCCAAGTACGTCCAGTAATCGGGCGACCCTCCGCCTTGCGATGCACGGCACCAGACGCCGCGGGCTTAACCCGGCAAGATCCGAAAGAGACGACCTAGGGGTATCAGCAGGCGTAGTCGATGAGGTCGAACGTGGCGTAGTGGTCGGAGGTGTAGTAGTCCTCCTCCGCCGCGCTTCCGGTGACGATCCGGCGGGCGCCGCGGGTGGAGACGCCCGGGGTCTTCACCGTGTACTCGTGGTAGTAGCCGTAGCTGTGGGCCGGCAGGACGCCTTCGCGGTTCTGGAAGACGGAGCCGTCCTGGCTGTACGGGAAGGGGCCGCCCGCGTCGATCAGGCGCAGGGTGTCGTACGCCTGGCTGGGCAGGGCCGAGTAGCAGATGTCCCCGACGGACGCGGTCGTCGCGAGGGTGGAGACGGCGGCGACGGGTGCGGGCGCGGGGGCGGCGGTGGCCGGGGCGCCGAGGAGGAGGGAGGAGAGGAGGGCGGTGGCGACACCGCCGGCGAGGGTGAATCGAGGGGGGATTCGCATGGCTGTGATGATGACGCGCGTAGATCCCCGCCGGGAACCCCAACGGGCTTGAATTCCCCGGACGTTAACCGGTTCCTCCCGAACGTGCGGATCCCGTGGACGCGGACGGCGGAGCGCCGGAACCCCTCCGGGTCCCGGCGCTCCGCCGTGTGGGTGAGGGGGCGTCACCGCCCGCCGGCGGGGAGCCGCAGGCTCAGCAGGGCGGCGCCGGCGTAGGCCGCGAGGACCCAGGGCATCGCGGCGGAGAGGGAGAGGTCGGCGAAGTACGCGGTGCCGATGGCGGCCGCGCCGAGGGCGCCGCCGAACTGCTGGGCGGTGGAGAAGACGCCGGAGGCTCCGCCCGCGAGTTCGGCCGGGGCCGCCGAGAGGACGATGCCGACGAGCGGGACGACGAAGAGGCCGAGGCCGGCGCCCGCGACGGCGAGCCCGGGGGCCAGCGGCCAGGCGCCGGTGTGGACGGGCGCGGCACCCTCCATCGCGTACCAGACCCAGCCGTAGCCGCCGGCCATGAGGAGGGCGCCCGCGGTGGGGACGTACCGGCCGAGCTTGGCGGCGAGCGGTTCGGCGGCCGGGGCCGTGAGGAAGCCGCCCGCCGAGAAGGCGGCCATCAGCACGCCGGCCTGCGTCGGGGTGTAGCCCTGGCCGCCCTGCAGCCAGATCGCGAGGACCAGGAAGAAGCCCTGCATGCCGAGGGCGAAGAGCAGCTGGACGGCGAGGCCGTACGAGAAGGCCGGGACGGTGAGGATCCGGCGGGGCAGCACCGCGCCGCGGGCGGCGACCCCGGCCACCGCGAGGGCGCCGGCCGCGAGGAGGGCCCAGCCCCAGAGCGGCCAGCCCCAGCCGCGGCCCTGGACGAGCGGCAGGACGACGGCGACGAGTCCGGCGGCGAGGGCGAGGCTGCCGAGCAGCGGGGGCCGGGTGGCGGCGTGCTCGCGGGTGCCGGGGACGAGGACGACGGCCGCGGCGAGGGTGAGGACGGAGACGGGCACGTTGACGAGGAAGACGCTGCGCCAGCCGAGCCCGAAGAGGTCCGCGTCGGTGAGGACGCCGCCGAGCAGCAGTCCGATGGCGGAGGCGAAGCCGGCCACCGCGCCGTACATCCCGAAGACCTTGCCGCGCTCCTTGCCGTGGAAGAGGCTCTGGAAGGAGCCGAGCACCTGCGGCATGAGCACGGCGGCGGCGACGCCCTGGACGGCGCGGGCCGCGATCAGCTGGCCGGGGCTCTGGGCGAGGCCGCAGGCGAGACTGGCGAGGCCGAAGCCGGCGGTGCCGGCGAGGAAGAGCGCCTTGCGGCCGT
Source organism: Streptomyces sp. NPDC055815 (assembly GCF_053616475.1). Classification (NCBI taxonomy): domain Bacteria; kingdom Bacillati; phylum Actinomycetota; class Actinomycetes; order Kitasatosporales; family Streptomycetaceae; genus Streptomyces; species Streptomyces sp. NPDC055815. Next base: position 31,340 of record NZ_JBSHDU010000091.1, read on the forward strand.
ACCGGTCGCCGAGCCGTCCCGCGACGACGAGGGTCGCGGCGAAGCCCAGGAGGTAGGCGGAGACGGTCCACTGGAGGGCGCTCTCGGAGGCGCCGAGCCCGTGCCCGAGGGAGGGCAGGGCGACGTTGACGATGGTGACGTCCACGAGGTCCATCAGGGCGGCGACCATCATGACGACGGCGGCGGCCCAGCGGCGCGGGTGGACGGTGGACGGGTCGCCGGTGGCGGCGGTCCTGACGGTCGTAGACATCGCGCGCTCCTTCTCGAGATTTATTTCGTTCGGGCGAACGAAATAAAAGTCGCACGCGCGGGCCCTTGATCACAAGTCTTTCGTTCGGTCGAACGAAATGAATTTTGCTAGGCTGCCGCCATGAGCGAGCAGGACCAGGACCGAGGCGCGGTCATCGCCGCCCTCACCGCAGCCGGCCGGGACTCCAGCGCCGCCTCCGTCGCCTTCCACTCGGCGATCGCGGCCCAGCAGGACCTGGGCGCCACCGAGACCAAGACGCTCGACCTGCTCGAACGGCACGGCCCCCTCACCGCCAAGGAGCTGGCCGAGCACTCGGGCCTGGCCCCCGCCTCCGTCACCGGGCTCGTCGACCGCCTGGAGCGCAAGGGCTTCGTGCGCAGGGTGAAGCACCCGACGGACAAGCGCCGGGTGCTCATCGAGCCCCGCCCCGAGAAGCTGGCCGAGCTCGCCCCGCTCTTCGACGACTGGGCGCGCGAAGTGCACGAGCTCTACGAGGAGTTCACGACCGAGGAACTGGCGACGATCACCCGCTTCCTGACGGGCGCGACCGCGCGCCAGCGCGCCGCCACCAAGCGCCTCACGGAGTAACGGGGGTACGCACACCCCTCCCGTTCGGCCCTCCCGGCTGCTACCTTCCTCGCCAGCACTCCACCTAACTAACGTTAGGTGGAAGAGCGGCCCCGCGGGCCCGTCCGCCCACGGCTGTCCCACCCGAGTCCGTCAGCCGTACGGCCGTCCGCCGTACGTCCGTCAGTCCGTAAGGGAGCCCAGCCATGCCCCTGTCCCGACGCGCGCTGCTCACCACCACCGGCGCCGCCACCCTGCTCTCGATGCTGCCCACACGGGCGAGCGCCCGTCCCCGCCCCTTCTCGACGACCGCCATCCGGCAGATCCCGCTCCAGGGCGCCGTCAACGTCCGCGACCTCGGCGGGTACGTCACCTACGACGGCGCCCGGGTCCGGCACGGCCTCGCCTACCGGAGCGACCACCTCGCCAAGCTCACCGACGCCGACCTCACCACCCTCGCCGGGCTCGGCCTCGGCACCGTGGTCGATCTGCGGATCCCGCTGGAGGTCCAGTACGACGGCGCCGACCGGCTGCCCGCCGGTCCTGTCCCGGTCGCCCGGCCCATCACCGACCACGGGCTCTTCGGGCAGCTGATGGCCGCGATCGGCTCCCGCGACCCGGTGCGGCAGGAGGAGATGCTCGGCGGCGGGCGGGCCGCCGCCTTCATGCGCGAGGTGTACCGCACCTTCGTCACCGACGCCGCGAACCGGGCCGCCCTCGCGGCCACCCTGCGCGACCTGGCCGACCCCCGCCGGGGGCCGCTGCTCCTGCACTGCACCTCGGGCAAGGACCGCACCGGCTGGACCAGCTGGCTCCTGCTCACCCTCCTCGGGGTGCCGGAGAGCTCCGCCCGCGCGGACTACCTGGCCTCCAACACCTTCCGCGCCGCCTACGACGCGCGCGTGCGGGAGGGCCTGAAGCAGGGCGGGCTCATGCAGAACCCGGACCTGATCGTGCCGCTCCAGGAGGTGCGGGACGAATACCTGGACACCGCCCTCGACCAGGTCCGCACCTCCTACGGGAGCGTCTTCCGCTACGTGTCCGTCGGCCTCGGCCTGGAGCTGCGCGAGCTCGCGGCGCTCCGCGCACGGCTCGTGCCGGACGCCTGACGCCCGCCCCGGCCGCCACCGGCCGCCGCACCGCGCCCGGCACCCGCGCCGGAACCGGCACCCCGGCCCGCGCCGGAGCCGCGCCCCGAACCGCCCGCTCCACGCCCCGAACCGCCCGCTCCACG
>NZ_JBSHDU010000092.1:0-33055 GCF_053616475.1 Streptomyces sp. NPDC055815
GTGGGGCTCTTGTTCCGGGCCGCCCTCTTCCGGGGCACATCCCCTCCGGCGGGCCGCGGGCCCCCCCCCCCCCCCCCCCGCCGTCGTTGTCAGTGGCCCCGATTAGCCTGGGGCCGCAATCATGAATTGAGGAACCACGACGGCGAGCACCACCTCCGCGAGAGCGGCGGCGGTTCAGCCGCAAAGAGGGGAGGGGGCGGCGTGCGCGTACTCGGGGTGGACCCCGGGCTGACCCGGTGCGGCGTCGGCGTCGTCGAGGGTGTCGCCGGCCGGCCCCTGACCATGCTCGGCGTCGGCGTCGTCCGCACCGCCGCGGACGCCGACATCGGCGTCCGCCTGGTCGGCATCGAGCGCGGCATCGAGGAGTGGCTCGACCGCTTCTCGCCCGAACTCGTCGCCGTGGAGCGGGTGTTCAGCCAGCACAACGTCCGTACGGTGATGGGCACGGCCCAGGCCAGCGCGGTCGCCATGCTCTGCGCCTCCCGGCGCGGGATCCCCGTCGCCCTGCACACCCCCAGCGAGGTCAAGGCCGCCGTCACCGGCAGCGGCCGCGCCGACAAGGCCCAGGTCGGGGCCATGGTGACCCGGCTCCTGCGGCTCTCCGCCCCGCCCAAGCCGGCCGACGCCGCCGACGCCCTCGCCCTCGCCATCTGCCACATCTGGCGGGCCCCCGCCCAGAACCGTCTGCAACAGGCCGTCGCCCAGCACGCCGCTGCCCGGCCCGTCACCGCGCTGAAAGGCCGTACCCGATGATCGCCTTCGTGAGCGGCCCGGTCGCCGCCCTCGCCCCCACTACCGTCGTCGTCGAGGTCGGGGGAGTGGGCATGGCCGTCCAGTGCACCCCGAACACCATCGCCGGCCTGCGCCTCGGTGAGCACGCCCGACTGGCCACCTCCCTGGTCGTACGGGAGGACTCCCTCACCCTGTACGGCTTCGCCGACGACGACGAGCGGCAGGTCTTCGAGCTCCTCCAGACCGCCAGCGGCGTCGGCCCCCGCCTCGCCCAGGCCATGCTCGGCGTGCACAGCCCCGACGCGCTGCGCCTCGCCGTCTCCACCGGCGACGAGAAGGCCCTCACCGCCGTCCCCGGCATCGGCAAGAAGGGCGCCCAGAAGCTCCTCCTCGAACTGAAGGACAAACTCGGCGCCCCGCTCGGCAGCAGCGGCCTCGTCGGCGCCCAGCGCGCCGCGGCCGCCGGACCCGCGCCGTGGACCGAGCAGCTGTCCGCCGCCCTGATCGGCCTCGGCTACGCGAGCCGCGAGGCCGAGGAGGCCGTCAGCGCCGTCACGCCGCAGGCCGAGGCCGCGATCGCCGCCGGCGGCTCGGCCCCGGTTCCCCAGCTCCTCCGCGCCGCGCTCCAGACGCTGAACCGCGCCCGCTGACCGCCCGTACGAAAGAGAAGGCAACCACCACCGTGAACTGGGACGACGACAGCACCGCCGAGCCGGACGCGCGGATCGTCGGCGCCTCCGCCGAGGGCGACGACCAGGCCGTCGAGGCGGCCCTGCGGCCCAAGGACCTCAGCGAGTTCGTCGGCCAGGAGAAGGTCCGCCAGCAGCTCGACCTCGTCCTCAAGGCCGCCCGCCAGCGCGGTGCCACCGCCGACCACGTGCTGCTCTCCGGCGCCCCCGGCCTCGGCAAGACCACCCTCTCGATGATCATCGCGGCCGAGATGAACGCGCCGATCCGCATCACCTCGGGCCCCGCCATCCAGCACGCAGGCGACCTCGCGGCGATCCTCTCCTCCCTCCAGGAGGGCGAGATCCTCTTCCTCGACGAGATCCACCGGATGTCCCGGCCCGCCGAGGAGATGCTCTACATGGCGATGGAGGACTTCCGCGTCGACGTCATCGTCGGCAAGGGCCCCGGAGCCACCGCCATCCCGCTGGAACTCCCGCCCTTCACCCTCGTCGGCGCCACCACCCGGGCCGGACTCCTGCCGCCGCCGCTGCGCGACCGCTTCGGCTTCACCGGCCACATGGAGTTCTACGACCCGGCCGAGCTCCAGCGCGTCATCCACCGCTCCGCCGGACTCCTCGACGTCGAGATCGACCCCGCCGGCGCCGCCGAGATCGCCGGCCGCTCCCGCGGCACCCCCCGCATCGCCAACCGCCTGCTCCGCCGGGTCCGGGACTACGCCCAGGTCAGGGCCGACGGAGTGATCACCCGGGAGGTCTCCGAGGCGGCCCTCAGCGTGTACGAGGTGGACAGCCGCGGCCTCGACCGGCTCGACCGCGCCGTCCTGGAGGCCCTGCTCAAGCTCTTCGGCGGCGGACCGGTCGGTCTGTCCACCCTCGCGGTCGCCGTGGGGGAGGAGCGCGAGACCGTCGAGGAGGTCGCCGAACCCTTCCTCGTACGCGAAGGGCTGCTGGCCCGCACCCCCCGTGGCCGGGTCGCCACACCCGCGGCATGGACGCACCTCGGACTCGTTCCGCCGCAGGCAGCGGGCCCGGGGAGCGCAGGGTACGGCATGGGATCGGGACAACAGGGGCTCTTCGGGGCGTGACGGTGCGGACACTCGCCCGGACCGGAACCGGGGTGCGATGCTGGACGTTGTTCCATCGATGCGGACTCGCCTAGACTCCGCCGTTGCCGCCCTTTCCGGTCGGCGCGCCCACCCCCGAAGATCAGGCCGCGGGTTCTCCGCGACCGTGCGAAGGAAACCCGTCCCGTGAGCATCGTGACCCTCCTCCCCTTCATCGTCCTCATCGGGGCCATGTTCCTGATGACCCGCTCTGCCAAGAAGAAGCAGCAGGCGGCGGCGCAGATGCGCAACGAGATGCAGCCCGGCACCGGCGTACGGACGATCGGGGGGATGTACGCCACCGTCAAGGAGATCGGCGACGAGACCGTTCTCCTCGAGGTCGCGCCCGGCGTGCACGCGGTCTACGCGAAGAACGCGATCGGCGCGGTCCTCGAGGACTCCGAGTACAACCGGATCGTCCACGGCGACGACGAGGAGTCGGACACCGACACCGTCGTCCCGGACGACGCCTCCTCGCTGACCGAGGCCGCCGAGGCCACGGACGCGGAGACCGTCGAGGACGCGCCGAAGGCCGACCTCACGAAGAAGTCGGACGCGGCCGAGGCCGCCGCCGAGGGTCAGAAGGACGGCAAGGCCGACGGCGAGACCGACGCGAAGTAGTCGCGGCCGGGGACCGCGTGCCCGCCCACCGGCGAGCGCGGTCCCCGGAACGGTTCCACGTCTGCGGGGGCAGGTCCCCACACACACTTCGTGGCCGTCTCACGCATACCCGGCGTGAGGCGGTTGGACAGGGAGATACGACAGGTGGCAGCACCGAAGAAGGGCCGAAGGCCGGCGGGGGGACAGAGCCGTCCGGGCCGCGCCCTGGCACTCATCCTGATCGCCATGGTCGCGCTCACCGGCGGGATGTTCTGGTCGGGGCACACCACCCCGCGCCTCGGCATCGACCTCGCCGGCGGCACGTCGATCACGCTGAAGGCGAAGGCCGAGCCCGGCCAGGAGTCGGCGGTCAACGAGACCAACATGAACACGGCGGTCGGCATCATCGAGCGCCGTGTCAACGGTCTGGGTGTCTCCGAGGCCGAGGTTCAGACGCAGGGCGCCGAGAACATCATCGTCAACATCCCTCGCGGGACGAACGAGAAGCAGGCCCGCGAGCAGGTCGGCACCACCGCCCAGCTCTACTTCCGGCCCGTTCTCGCCGTGACGAGCGGCGCGCCCCAGCCGGCACCCAGCGCCACGACCTCGGGTTCCCCCTCGGCCACGCCGAAGCCGAAGTCCTCCGCCTCCGGTGCCACTGCGGGTGAGAAGTCGGCGACCCCGACGGCCACCGCCTCCTCGCAGGGCCGTGCGCTCACCGAGGCCCTCAAGGCCCCGAGCCCGACGCCCACCGCGAGCTCCTCCGCGACCCCGAAGGCCACCGGGACCCCGCAGGCGACCCCGAAGCCGGACCCCGCCACCGCGGCGCTGCAGGCGAAGTTCACTGCCCTGAACTGCCTCGACCCCAAGGCCCGCGCCGCCGCCGGCCAGGGCGTCAAGGCGTCCGAGCCCACCGTGGCCTGCGGCGAGGACAGCCCGGGCGTCTGGTCGAAGTACCTGCTCGGCCCGGCCGAGGTCGACGGCAAGGACGTCGACAACGCCAAGGGCGTCCTCGACCCGCAGCGCGGCATCTGGATCGTCACCATGGACTTCACGGACGCCGGTTCGAAGAAGTTCCAGTCGATCACCAGCAAGCTGTCGCAGCAGACCGACCCGCAGAACCGGTTCGCGATCGTCCTCGACGGCGACGTCGTCTCGGCGCCCTCCGTCCGTCAGACGCTCAGCGCCAGCGCGGAGATCTCCGGCAACTTCAATCAGCAGTCCGCGCAGGACCTCGGCAACATCCTGTCCTACGGCGCCCTGCCGCTGACGTTCCAGACCCAGAGCGTCGACACCGTCACCGCCGCGCTGGGCGGCGACCAGCTGCAGGCCGGCCTCATCGCCGGCGCCATCGGCCTCGGCCTGGTCATCATCTACCTGGTGGCCTACTACCGCGGCCTGTCGCTCATCGCCATCCTCAGTCTCGGCGTCTCGGCGCTCCTCACCTACGTGATCATGGCCCTGCTCGGCCCGGCCATCGGCTTCGCGCTGAACCTGCCGGCCGTCTGCGGCGCCATCGTCGCCATCGGTATCACCGCGGACTCGTTCATCGTCTACTTCGAGCGGATCCGCGACGAGCTCCGCGAGGGCCGCACGCTCCGCCCGGCCGTCGAGCGCGCCTGGCCGCGCGCCCGCCGCACCATCCTGGTCTCCGACTTCGTGTCGTTCCTGGCCGCGGCCGTGCTGTTCATCGTCACCGTCGGCAAGGTCCAGGGCTTCGCGTTCACGCTCGGCCTGACCACCCTGCTCGACATCGTCGTGGTGTTCCTCTTCACCAAGCCGGTCATGACGCTGCTCGCCCGGACCAAGTTCTTCGGCAACGGTCACAAGTGGTCCGGCCTGGACCCGAAGCGGCTCGGCGCCAAGCCGCCGCTGCGCCGCACCCGCCGTGCCCACGCCCCCGTCGACGCGAAGGAGGCGTGAGATGTCGAAGCTCGGCGATCTCGGCGCCCGGCTCCACCGCGGTGAGGTCGGTTACGACTTCATCGGCAACCGCAAGATCTGGTATGGCCTGTCCATCCTGATCACCATCACCGCCATCGTCGCCCTGGCCGTCCGCGGCCTCAACATGGGCATCGAGTTCCAGGGCGGCGCCGTCTTCACCACCCCGAAGTCGGACGTCTCCGTCAGCCAGGCCCAGGACTACGCGGAAGAGGCCTCCGGCCACGACGCGATCGTCCAGAAGCTCGGCAACGGCTCCCTGCGCATCCAGGTCGGCGGCCTCGACACCGCCAAGTCCGACCAGGTCCGCGCGGAACTCTCCAAGGACCTGAACGTCCCCGAGGAGAAGATCGCCGCCGAGCTCGTCGGCCCCAGCTGGGGCGAGCAGATCGCCACCAAGGCCTGGACCGGCCTCGGGATCTTCATGATCCTCGTGGTGATCTACCTGGCCATCGCCTTCGAGTGGAGAATGGCGGTCGCGGCACTCGTCGCCCTCATCCACGACCTCACGATCACGGTGGGCATCTACTCCCTGGTCGGCTTCGAGGTCACCGTCGGTACGGTCATCGGTCTGCTGACGATCCTCGGCTACTCGCTGTACGACACCGTCGTCGTCTTCGACTCCCTCAAGGAGCAGACGAAGGACATCACGAAGCAGACCCGCTTCACCTACAGCGAGCTGGCCAACCGCTCGATCAACGGCACCCTGGTCCGTTCGATCAACACCACCGTCGTCGCGCTGCTGCCGGTCGCCGGCCTGCTCTTCATCGGTGGCGGCGTCCTCGGCGCCGGCATGCTCAACGACATCTCGCTGTCGCTGTTCGTCGGCCTCGCCGCGGGTGCGTACTCCTCGATCTTCATCGCCACCCCGCTCGTGGCGGACCTCAAGGAGCGCGAGCCCTCGATCAAGGCGCTCAGGAAGCGCATCCTGGCCAAGCGCGCCAGCGCCGCCGCCAAGGGCGAGTCGCTGGACATGGCGGACGACCCGGCCGCCGAGGCCGCCGTCGTGGGCCCGCGGGGCGGCCGTCGCGGCACCGAGGAGCGCCGAGGATGACCGCCGAGGCCCAGGGCGTCACCGAGCTCCTGCTCAGCCGCATCCGCGACGTCCCCGACTACCCGAAGCCGGGCGTGCTGTTCAAGGACATCACGCCGCTGCTCGCGGACCCGGTGGCGTTCACGGCCCTCACCGACGCCCTCGCCGGGCTGTGCTCCGCGCACGGCGCGACGAAGATCGTCGGCCTTGAGGCCCGCGGCTTCATCCTGGCCGCCCCGGTGGCCGTCCGCGCGGGCCTGGGCTTCGTCCCGGTCCGCAAGGCCGGCAAGCTCCCCGGGGCCACGCTCCGCCAGGCGTACGAGCTGGAGTACGGCACCGCCGAGATCGAGGTGCACGCCGAGGACCTGGCCGCGGGCGACCGCGTCATGGTCATCGACGACGCCCTCGCCACCGGCGGCACGGCCGAGGCCTCCATCGAGCTGATCCGCCGCGCGGGCGCCGAGGTCGCCGGTGTCGCCGTCCTCATGGAGCTCGGCTTCCTCCCGGGCCGCGCCCGGCTGGAGCCCGCCCTGGGCGGGGCGCCGCTCACGGCGCTGATCACGGTCTGACATCGGGGTTCACCCCGATCGGGGCGCTCCGGGGAATCCCCGGGGCGCCCCTCCGCGTTCCCCTGATGTCCCCCCGGCCGCACGGCGCTGCCCCACCGGGAGCGGTCCGAAACCCGGGCACGTGAGCACGTCCACGCCTGGCTCGATACCATGGCCTTTCCGGGCCTGACCGGGGGACCCGGAGACCTCCCCCAGACTCCGTCCGGGGGGACCGCAGAGGAGCGCTTCTTGCCAGACGAGGCCCAGTCACTCTCCGCCGCGCAGCCCGACCCGAAGGCCGAGAAGGCCGCGCCGGGGACCGGCACGCCCCAGAACAAGCCAGCGGAGACCAGGCCCACGCCTGCTGCGCCCGCCCCCGCGCCCGCCGCTCCCGAGCGGCCCGCGCCCGCCCGCTCGGGCGGCTCGTCCAACCGCGTCCGCGCCCGCCTCGCCCGGCTCGGCGTCCAGCGCTCCTCCCCGTACAACCCGGTCCTCGAACCGCTGCTGCGGATCGTCCGCTCCAACGACCCCAAGATCGAGACGGCGACGCTCCGCCAGGTCGAGCGGGCCTACCAGGTCGCCGAGCGCTGGCACCGCGGCCAGAAGCGCAAGAGCGGCGACCCGTACATCACGCACCCGCTCGCCGTCACCACGATCCTCGCCGAGCTCGGCATGGACCCGGCGACCCTGATGGCCGGTCTCCTCCACGACACCGTCGAGGACACCGAGTACGGCCTGGAGGACCTGCGCCGCGACTTCGGCGACCAGGTCACCCTGCTCGTCGACGGCGTCACCAAGCTCGACAAGGTCAGGTTCGGCGAGGCCGCGCAGGCCGAGACCGTCCGCAAGATGGTCGTCGCCATGGCCAAGGACCCGCGCGTCCTGGTCATCAAGCTCGCCGACCGCCTGCACAACATGCGCACCATGCGCTACCTCAAGCGGGAGAAGCAGGAGAAGAAGGCCCGCGAGACCCTCGAGATCTACGCGCCCCTGGCCCACCGCCTGGGCATGAACACCATCAAGTGGGAACTGGAGGACCTCGCCTTCGCGATCCTCTACCCCAAGATGTACGACGAGATCGTCCGGCTCGTCGCCGAGCGCGCCCCCAAGCGGGACGAGTACCTCGCCATAGTGACCGACGAGGTCCAGGCCGACCTGCGGGCCGCCCGCATCAAGGCGACCGTCACCGGCCGCCCGAAGCACTACTACAGCGTCTACCAGAAGATGATCGTCCGCGGCCGTGACTTCGCGGAGATCTACGACCTGGTCGGCATCCGCGTCCTCGTGGACACCGTCCGTGACTGCTACGCGGCCCTCGGCACCGTCCACGCGCGATGGAACCCGGTCCCCGGCCGGTTCAAGGACTACATCGCGATGCCGAAGTTCAACATGTACCAGTCGCTGCACACGACGGTCATCGGACCCAACGGCAAGCCCGTCGAGCTCCAGATCCGGACCTTCGACATGCACCGGCGCGCCGAGTACGGCATCGCCGCCCACTGGAAGTACAAGCAGGAGGCCGTCGCCGGCGCCTCCAAGGTCCGCGCCGACGTGCCCAAGAAGGCCGGCAAGGACGACCACCTCAACGACATGGCGTGGCTGCGCCAGCTCCTCGACTGGCAGAAGGAGACCGAGGACCCCAGCGAGTTCCTGGAGTCCCTGCGCTTCGACCTCTCCCGCAACGAGGTCTTCGTCTTCACGCCGAAGGGCGACGTCATCGCGCTGCCCGCCGGCGCCACCCCCGTCGACTTCTCGTACGCGGTCCACACCGAGGTCGGCCACCGCACGATAGGGGCGCGGGTCAACGGGCGGCTCGTGCCGCTCGAATCGACCCTCGACAACGGCGACCTGGTCGAGGTCTTCACCTCCAAGGCCGCCGGCGCCGGGCCCTCCCGCGACTGGCTGGGCTTCGTCAAGTCCCCGCGCGCCCGGAACAAGATCCGCGCCTGGTTCTCCAAGGAGCGCCGCGACGAGGCCATCGAGCAGGGCAAGGACGCCATCGCGCGGGCCATGCGCAAGCAGAACCTGCCGATCCAGCGGATCCTGACCGGCGACTCCCTCGTCACCCTCGCCCACGAGATGCGCTACAGCGACATCTCCTCGCTGTACGCGGCGATCGGCGAGGGCCACGTCACGGCCCAGTCCATCGTGCAGAAGCTGGTCCAGGCGCTCGGCGGCGAGGAGGCCGCCACCGAGGAGATCGACGAGGCCGCACCGCCGACGCGGGGCCGTTCCAAGCGCCGCTCCAGCGCCGACCCCGGTGTCGTCGTCAAGGGCGTCGAGGACGTCTGGGTGAAGCTGGCCCGCTGCTGCACGCCGGTGCCCGGCGACCCGATCATCGGGTTCGTCACCCGGGGCAGTGGCGTATCGGTTCACCGCAGCGACTGCGTCAACGTGGAGTCGCTGTCCCGGGAGCCGGAGCGGATCCTGGACGTCGAGTGGGCCCCGACGCAGTCCTCGGTCTTCCTCGTCGCCATCCAGGTCGAGGCGCTGGACCGCTCCCGGCTCCTCTCCGACGTCACCCGGGTGCTCTCGGACCAGCACGTCAACATCCTCTCGGCGGCCGTCCAGACCTCCCGCGACCGGGTGGCCACCTCCCGCTTCACCTTCGAGATGGGCGACCCGAAGCACCTGGGCCACGTCCTGAAGGCCGTACGGGGCGTGGAGGGCGTCTACGACGTCTACCGCGTCACCAGCGCCCGCCGGCCCTGACCGCAGGCACGAGGAAGGCCCCCGGCGCGATGCCGGGGGCCTTCCTCGTACACGAGTCGGAGCTGCGGCCTCAGCCGCCGAACTCCTCCAGGCCCTTCAGCGCCTGGTCGAGCAGGGCCTGGCGGCCCTCCAGCTCACGGGCCAGCTTGTCGGCCTTGGCGTCGTTGCCGGCGGCGCGGGCCGCGTCGATCTGCTTGCGCAGCTTCTCCACGGCGTCCTGCAGCTGACCGGTCAGACCCGCGGCACGCGCACGCGCCTCCGGGTTCGTCCGGCGCCACTCGGCCTCCTCGGCCTCCTGGATCGCCCGCTCCACCGTGTGCATCCGGCCCTCGACCTTGGGACGGGCGTCACGCGGGACGTGGCCGATGGCCTCCCAGCGCTCGTTGAGGGAACGGAAGGCCGCGCGCGCCGCCTTCAGGTCCGTCACCGGCACCAGCTTCTCGGCCTCGGTCGCGAGCTCCTCCTTCAGCTTGAGGTTCTCGGTCTGCTCCGCGTCCCGCTCGGCGAAGACCTCGCCGCGCGCCGCGAAGAAGACGTCCTGCGCACCGCGGAAGCGGTTCCACAGGTCGTCCTCGTGCTCGCGCTGGGCGCGGCCGGCCGCCTTCCACTCCGCCATCAGCTCGCGGTAGCGGGCCGCCGTGTTGCCCCAGTCCGTGGAGTTCGACAGCGACTCCGCCTCGGCGACCAGACGCTCCTTCGCCTTGCGGGCGTCCTCGCGCTGGGCGTCGAGCGACGCGAAGTGCGCCTTGCGCCGCTTCGAGAACGCCGAGCGGGCGTGCGAGAAGCGGTGCCACAGCTCGTCGTCGGACTTGCGGTCGAGCCGGGGAAGGCCCTTCCAGGTGTCCACGAGCGCCCGCAGCCGCTCGCCCGCGGAGCGCCACTGCTCGCTCTGGGCCAGCTCCTCGGCCTCGGTGACGAGCTTCTCCTTGGCGGTGCGCGCCTCGTCGGTCTGCTTGGCCTTCTGGGCCTTGCGCTCCTCGCGGCGCGAGTCGACCGTCTCGACGAGCTTGTCGAGACGGGTCGCGAGCGCGGCCAGGTCGCCGACGGCGTGGTGCTCGTCGACCTGCTGGCGGATGTGCTCGATCGCCGCGGTGGCGTCCTTCGCCGAGAGGTCGGTGGTCCTCACCCGCTTCTCGAGGAGGCCGATCTCGACAACCAAGCCCTCGTACTTGCGCTCGAAGTAGGCCAGGGCCTCCTCAGGGGTGCCGGCCTGCCACGATCCGACGACCTTCTCGCCCTCGGCCGTCCGCACGTACACGGTGCCCGTCTCGTCGACACGGCCCCACGGGTCGCTGCTCACAGCGCCTCCTCACCATGATGCCGTCGCGGGGTCGTACCCCCCGGGCATCGTCCACAGTTTCCCGGCGGGCCTCGCCCGCCATCGCAGCGCGGCCGACGGCCCACGCTGCACAACGCCAATCTAGGCGAACCGCGGCCCGGCTGTCCGCACTCAGCGCGACCGAGATTGGACGGTCACGCGCGCGTGCGGACGAGCGGGGTCACTTCTTCGCGACGGTCGCCTTCTCGATGGTGACCGGCTTCTTCGGGGCGCCGTCGGTGGCGCCGCCCTCGACACCGGCCTTCGCCACGTCCTGGACCGCCTTGAGGCCGGCCGCGTCGATCTTCCCGAAGGGGGTGTAGCTCGGCGGCAGCTTGGTGTCCTTGTAGACGAGGAAGAACTGCGAACCGCCGCTGCCCGGCTGCCCCGTGTTCGCCATGGCGACGGTGCCGGCCGGGTAGGTCACGGTGCCGTCCGCGCCCGCCTTGCCGAGGGCGGTCAGGTTCTCGTCGGGGATCGTGTAGCCGGGGCCGCCGGTGCCGTCGCCCTTGGGGTCGCCGCACTGGAGCACGTAGATGCCCTCGGTCGTGAGGCGGTGGCACTTGGTCCCGTCGAAGTACTTCTTGTCGGCGAGGTGCTTGAAGGAGTTCACCGTGTGCGGCGTCTTCGCCGCGTCCATGGTGATCGTGATCTCGCCCTCGTTGGTCTTGAGGGCCATGGCGTACGTGGCCTTCTGGTCCACGGTCAGCTTCGGCTCCGGGCTCGCCGACTCGCTCTCGGTGGGCGCCGGCGTGCTGGGCGTGTCGCTCGCCGCGTTGTCCGAGGCCTTCGAGGAGTCGTCCGTCAGCGCCACCGAGGCGTAGACGGCGCCGCCCGCGGCGAGCACCACCGCGAGGGAGGCCGCGATGACGGTGTTGCGGCGCTTCGCCTTGCGCCGGTTCTCCTCCCGCCGCTGCTGCTGCCGCGCGTACTTCTCCCTGGCAAGCTGCCGCCGCCGCTGATCGCTGGTGACCACCGGGTCCGCTCCTGTCGCTCGGTTGTTCCTGTCCTGGCCGGATGTGCCCGTACCGTATACGGGTTGGCTGTGGAAGCGGCACCGCCGGTAGGCTCTGATCTGCCGCATTCCGTGTTTCCACGAGTTCCGCGCCCGCGTGCCGGACGACAACTAAGGACGAACGTGCTGATTGCCGGGTTCCCCGCCGGGGCCTGGGGGACCAACTGCTATCTGGTCGCCCCCGCCGCAGGCGAGGAGTGCGTCATCATCGACCCGGGCCACCAGGCCACCCAGGGTGTCGAGGAGACGCTGAAGAAGCATCGGCTCAAGCCCGTCGCCGTCGTCCTCACCCATGGACACATCGACCACGTCGCCTCCGTCGTTCCGGTGTGCGGCGCCCATGACGTCCCCGCGTGGATCCACCCGTCCGACCGCTACATGATGAGCGACCCGGAGAAGGCCCTCGGCCGCTCCATCGGGATGCCCCTCATGGGCGAGCTGACCGTGGGAGAGCCCGACGACGTGCGCGAGCTCACCGACGGCTCCCAGTTGAAGCTCGCCGGTCTGGAGTTCTCCGTCGCCCACGCGCCCGGTCATACCAAGGGGTCGGTGACCTTCCGGATGCCCGAGACCACGGAGATCCCCTCCGTGTTCTTCTCCGGGGATCTGCTGTTCGCCGGCTCCATCGGACGCACCGACCTTCCCGGCGGTGACATGGACGAGATGCTCGCGTCGCTGGCCCGCGTGTGCCTGCCGCTCGACAACTCGACCGTGGTGCTGTCGGGACACGGTCCCCAGACGACCATCGGCCAGGAGCGCGCCACGAACCCCTATCTGAGGGACGTGGCCGCCGGCCTCGGGAGCACGGACGCTCCCCGACGAGGAATGTGACGAGATTTTCGTGAGCACCTTCAAGGCCCCCAAGGGCACGTACGACCTGATCCCGCCCTACTCCGCCAAGTACCTGGCGGTCCGGGACGCGATCTCCGGACCGCTGCGCAGGTCCGGCTACGGCTACGTCGAGACCCCCGGCTTCGAGGACGTGAACCTCTTCGCCCGCGGCGTCGGCGAGTCCACCGACATCGTCAGCAAGGAGATGTACGCCTTCGAGACCAAGGGCGGCGACAAGCTCGCCCTGCGTCCCGAGGGCACCGCCTCCGTGCTGCGCGCCGCCCTGGAGGCGAACCTCCACAAGCAGGGCAACCTGCCGGTCAAGCTCTGGTACTCCGGCTCGTACTACCGCTACGAGCGCCCGCAGAAGGGCCGCTACAGGCACTTCTCCCAGGTCGGCGCCGAGGCCATCGGTGCCGAGGACCCGGCGCTCGACGCCGAGCTGATCATCCTGGCCGACGAGGCGTACCGCTCGCTGGGCCTGCGGAACTTCCGCATCCTGCTGAACTCGCTCGGCGACAAGGAGTGCCGCCCCGTCTACCGGGAGGCCCTCCAGACCTTCCTGCGCGGCCTCGACCTCGACGAGGACACCCTGCGCCGCGCCGAGATCAACCCGCTGCGCGTCCTCGACGACAAGCGCGAGGCCGTGCAGAAGCAGCTGACCGACGCGCCGCTCCTGCGCGACTACCTGTGCGACGCGTGCAAGGCGTACCACGAGGAGGTGCGCGCCCTGATCACCGCGGCGGGCGTCGTCTTCGAGGACGACCCCAAGCTGGTCCGCGGCCTCGACTACTACACCCGCACCACCTTCGAGTTCGTCCACGGCGGCCTCGGCTCGCAGTCGGCGGTCGGCGGCGGCGGCCGCTACGACGGCCTCTCCGAGATGATCGGCGGCCCCGCGCTGCCGTCGGTGGGCTGGGCCCTCGGCGTGGACCGCACGGTCCTCGCCCTGGAGGCGGAGGGCGTCGAGCTCGACATCCCCGCCGCCACCAGTGTCTTCGCCGTCGCCATCGGCGAGGAGGCCCGCCGCCTCCTCTTCGGCAAGGTCACCGAGCTCCGCAGGGCCGGCGTCGCCGCCGACTTCTCCTTCGGCGGCAAGGGGCTCAAGGGCGCCATGAAGGACGCCAACCGCTCCGGTGCCCGCCTCGCCGTGGTCGCCGGTGAGCGGGACCTCGCCGAGGGCGTCGTGCAGCTGAAGGACATGGAGTCCGGCGAGCAGCAGGCCGTCTCCCTGGACGAGCTGGTGGACGCCGTACGGGCCAAGCTGGCCTGATCCGCCGTACGGAAGGGCCCGGACCGCACCCCGGTCCGGGCCCTTCCTTATCTCCCGCGAACGGCCGGACGACAGGTCCGTGTTGCAGAATGACCCTGCCCACAAGGCCGGTCGAGCGAGGGAAAAGGTGACATGGCGAAGGCAGCGGTGGACGAGGTCGGCTCCGGCCGGGACGGCGGCGGCGCGATCGGAGCGAGCCGGGCCTTCTCCTGGCTCCTCGTGATCACCGGCGCGGCCGGACTGCTCGCCGCCTGGGTCATCACCATCGACAAGTTCAAGCTCCTCGAAGACCCGAACTTCACCCCGGGCTGCAGCCTCAACCCGATCGTCTCCTGCGGCAACATCATGAAGAGCGAGCAGGCCTCGGTCTTCGGCTTCCCGAACCCGATGCTCGGCCTCGTCACGTACGCCATGGTCATCGCGATCGGCGTGGGCCTGCTCGCCGGAGCCCGCTACCGCCGCTGGTACTGGCTCGGCCTCAACGCCGGCACCCTCTTCGGCGTCGGCTTCTGCACCTGGCTGATGTACCAGTCGCTGTACGAGATCAACTCGCTCTGCCTGTGGTGCTGCCTCGCCTGGGTCGCCACCATCGTCATGTTCTGGTACGTGACCTCGCACAACGTGCGCCTCGGCGTGATCCCCGCCCCCGGCGGCCTGAAGACCTTCTTCGACGAGTTCACCTGGATCCTGCCGGTCCTGCACATCGGGATCATCGGCATGCTGATCCTGACCCGCTGGTGGGACTTCTGGACCAGCTGAGCCGGGGCAGGTCTGTCAGTGCCCTGACTTAGGCTTCATGACTGTGGAGCCCGACCTCTTTACCGCAGCAGCCGAAGACCGCCAGGAGAAGGACCCGGCCAGCAGCCCGCTGGCCGTCCGGATGCGCCCCCGCACCCTCGACGAGGTGGTGGGGCAGCAGCACCTGCTCAAGCCCGGATCGCCGCTGCGCAGACTCGTCGGGGACGGGGACGGCGGCCCCGCCGGGGCCTCCTCGGTGATCCTCTGGGGCCCGCCGGGCATCGGGAAGACGACCCTGGCGTACGTCGTGTCGAAGGCGACGAACAAGCGCTTCGTGGAGCTGTCCGCGATCACCGCGGGTGTCAAGGAGGTCCGGGCCGTCATCGACGGCGCCCGGCGCGCGGTCGGCGGCTTCGGCAAGGAGACCGTCCTCTTCCTCGACGAGATCCACCGCTTCTCCAAGGCCCAGCAGGACTCGCTCCTGCCGGCCGTCGAGAACCGCTGGGTGACGCTGATCGCCGCCACCACCGAGAACCCGTACTTCTCCGTCATCTCCCCGCTCCTCTCCCGCTCCCTGCTCCTCACCCTGGAACCGCTGACCGACGAGGACCTGAAGGGCCTGATGGCCCGGGCGCTCACCGGCGAGCGGGGACTCGGCGGGGCCGTGACCCTGCCGGAGGACGCCGAGGCGCACCTGCTGCGCGTCGCCGGCGGCGACGCCCGGCGCGCCCTGACGGCCCTGGAGGCGGCGGCGGGCGCCGCGATCGCCAAGGGCGAGCCGGAGATCACCCTCCAGACCGTCGAGGAGACCGTCGACCGCGCGGCCGTGAAGTACGACCGGGACGGCGACCAGCACTACGACGTGGCCAGCGCGCTCATCAAGTCGATCCGCGGCTCGGACGTGGACGCGGCCCTGCACTACCTGGCGCGGATGATCGAGGCGGGGGAGGACCCGCGCTTCATCGCCCGCCGGCTGATGATCTCCGCGAGCGAGGACATCGGCCTCGCCGACCCCAACGCCCTGCCGATCGCCGTCGCCGCCGCCCAGGCCGTCGCCATGATCGGTTTCCCCGAGGCGGCCCTCACCCTGAGCCACGCCACCATCGCCCTGGCACTGGCCCCGAAGTCGAACTCCGCGACGACCGCGATCGGCGCCGCCCTCGCCGACGTCCGCAACGGCCTCGCGGGCTCGGTCCCGCCGCACCTGCGCGACGGCCACTACAAGGGCGCGGCCAAGCTCGGCCACGCCCAGGGGTACGTGTACCCGCACGACGTACCGGGCGGCATCGCGGCCCAGCAGTACGCCCCGGACTCGATCCACGGCCGCCAGTACTACGAGCCGACGCGCTACGGAGCGGAGGCGAGATACGCGGACGTGGTGGAGCGCGTGCGCGAGCGCCTGAAGGGCGACGGCTGACGGACCCCGGGCGAAGGCGCCCTCCGGAGCCGGTACACTGGTCCGGATCGCTGCGTCCCGTGCCCGACTCCGGTCGGCACCACCAGAACGGGACAGTCAGCCGGAGACACCGCCCTCGGGCGGGGTTTCCAGGAGCGTCGCGCACCTTCGAAGGTGTCGCGGGCCACCCATCACCACCTGGATTCCCGGGAGCGGCGATGGGTCGTTCGCGTGCTGCACGTATGTGCCCAGACCTGGGAGCGGCTGCCCGCCACGTCCGTCCCGTACGGACCAGACGGGTTTCCCGGGCTGCGGATGCGACCTCCCCTAACCCTGGTGAAGCCGTATTCGTACAGATAGAGAGGTTGGTTCATGGCGAACCAGTCCCGTCCCAAGGTCAAGAAGTCGCGTGCCCTCGGCATCGCGCTGACCCCGAAGGCCGTCAAGTACTTCGAGGCCCGCCCCTACCCGCCGGGCGAGCACGGCCGTGGCCGCAAGCAGAACTCGGACTACAAGGTCCGTCTGCTCGAGAAGCAGCGTCTGCGCGCCCAGTACGACATCAGCGAGCGCCAGATGGCGCGCGCCTACGACCGCGCCAAGAAGGCCGAGGGCAAGACGGGCGAGGCGCTGGTCGTCGAGCTCGAGCGTCGCCTCGACGCCCTGGTCCTGCGTTCGGGCATCGCCCGCACCATCTACCAGGCCCGCCAGATGGTCGTGCACGGTCACATCCAGGTCAACGGTGGCAAGGTCGACAAGCCGTCGTTCCGTGTCCGTCCGGACGACGTCGTCATGGTCCGCGAGCGCAGCCGCAACAAGCCGCTGTTCGAGATGGCCCGTGAGGGTGGCTTCGCCGCCGACGGCGAGACCCCGCGCTACCTGCAGGTCAACCTGAAGGCCCTGGCCTTCCGCCTCGACCGCGACCCGAACCGCAAGGAAATCCCGGTCATCTGCGACGAGCAGCTGGTCGTCGAGTACTACGCCCGCTGATCCCAGCAACGGCGCAGTACCACCCCCGCGGTGTTCAGCCCGCCGCTTCCCCGCCCTTTCCGGTGGGGGAGCCGGCGGGCTTCCGCGTTCCCGGGACCCCCGCCGACCTGGCCGTACGGAACGGACGCGGGGCCGTCGCGGCCGCAGGGCCGACGAGGGCCGGATCCCGGCGCGCGGTGAGCGCCCGCTCCACGACCGCGTCGAGCGGCAGCCGCCGGCCCTCCCGTACCGCCTGGTCGAAGGCCTCCGCGCCCAGGGCCTCCGCCGCCCGCTGCTCGCACAGCGCCCGCGGCCCGTCGAAGGCCTCGGAGCCGAAGAGCCGGATGCCCACCGTGTCCCACACCGGCACCACGGCCCCCTGGAGGACCGCCGCCTCCGCCGGATCCCCCTCGCTGACCGTCACGAGCGCGAGCAGCTCGATCGCCAGGACGAGACCGATCAGGTCACGGAAGGTGTGGTTGATCGAGACGCACTCGGTCAGCAGCTCCCGCGCCTCCCCGAAGGCGTCCCGGGTCCACGCCGAGTACGCCAGGACGTAGAGGGCGTACGCCCGGGTCCACAGCTCCCCGCGTTCCTCGCAGACCTCCCGGACCTCCCGGCAGATCGCGACCGCCCCCTCCAGGTCGCCCCGGAAGGCCCGGGCCATCGCCACCTCGACCTGGCCCATCAGCACATTGCTGTTCAGCTCGCCGAGCTCCCGGTACGAGTCGAGGGCCCGCCCGATCAGCGCCTCGGCCCGCGGCAGATCGTCCGAGAGCAGCGCGAGACAGCCCATCCGGTGCGTCGCGTACGCCTCCGCCAGCGCGTTCCCCGTGGACCTGGCCCGCTCCCCGCACTCGTGGAGCGCGGCGACCGCCGCCGTGCCGTCCCCCTGCAGGACCGCCACGTATCCGAGCACCCACAGCGCCTTGAGCCGGGCCTCCTCGTGCCCGGACTCCAGCGCGAGCGCCCGCTCCAGCCAGTGCCGGCCCTCCGAGAGGCGCCCGCAGCCGACCCAGGCGAACCAGAGCGTGCCCGCCAGGTGCTGGGCGAGGTGGGTGTCCTCCGGGAGTTCGAGGCACAGGTCGAGGGCCGCCCGCAGATTGGGCAGCGCCGCGTCCGTACGGGCCGCGACCTCCGGCTGGCGGGGGCTGAACCACTCCAGCTCGCACCAGGTGGCGAGCCCCATGTACCAGTCGCGGTGCCGCCGCCGCATCCGCTCCGTGTCACCCAGCGCCGCCAGCCACTCCGCCCCGTACGCGGCGACCGTGTCGAGGAGCCGGTAGGCCGGGCCCGCGGGCGTGTCCTCCCGGGACACCAGCGACTGGGCGAGCAGGCCCCCGAGATGGTCGAGGATCCGCTCGGGCGGCAGCTCCCGGCTCCCGCACACGTACTCCACCGCCTCCAGGTCGAAGGGGCCGGCGAACACCGAGAGACGCGCCCACAGCAGCCGCTCCTCGGGGGTGCACAGCTCGTGGCTCCAGCCGATCGCGGTGCGCAGCGTCTGATGGCGGGGGAGGGCCCCGCGCTCGCCGTCCGTCAGGAGCCGGAAGCGGTCGTCGAGCCGGTGCAGCATCTGCTCCACCGAGAGGAGGGGGAGACGGCCGGCCGCGAGTTCGAGGGCGAGCGGGATGCCGTCGAGCCGCCGGCACAGCTCCCGTACGGCCGCCGCACCGGGCTCGGGGGCCAGGACCCTCCCCGTACCCGGGACGAGCGACGCCGCCGGATGTACCGGCAGCACCGGCGCGCCCGCCTCCGCCGCCCGCTCGGCGAGCAGCGCCACCGCGTCCGTCTCGTCCATCGGCGCCAGCGGGAACACCGCCTCGCCCGCCACCCGCAGCGGCCGGCGGCCGACCGCGAGCACGGTGAGTCCGGGCGCGTGGGCGAGGAGCTCGCGCAGCAGCGGCGCGCAGTTCTCCACCAGGTGCTCGAAACCGTCCACGACCAGCAGCATCCGCCGCTCCGCGAGGTGCTCGACCAGGACCTCGCGCGGGGCCTTCGGCGTGTGGTCGGTGAGTCCAAGCGCCTCGACCAGGGCGTACGCGACCAGGTCGGGGTCGCGCAGCGGCGCCAGCTCGGCGAGCCTGACCCCTTCGCCGTAGCGTTTCTGCGCTCCCGCGGCAGCCCGCAGCGCCAGGCGTGTCTTGCCGACCCCGCCCACGCCCACCACCGTGACCAGGCGGGATGTCTCGAGGAGCGCCGTCAGTGCGGCCTGCTCGGCGGCCCGTCCGACGAACCGGTTCAGCTCCGCCGGGAGATTGCTCCGTCGCATGGGACACGGAGCGTACTCACCCGGGCGCGCTCCGTACAATCGGGTTGCCGTAACTCCCGTCCCACGGGCGGTAATGCGGTACGGCAGGACAGCCCGGGCGCGATAGGGTCGGGGGACGACTTTCACAAGGCCCAACGACAGCAGAGAGCGGTGCACAGTGACCGGTGGAGAGGTTGCCGGGATCCTGGTGGCCGTGTTCTGGGCGATCCTCGTCTCCTTCCTCGCCGTGGTGCTGGTGAGGCTGGCGCAGACGCTCAGGGCGACCACCAGGCTGGTGGCGGACGTGACCGAACAGGCCGTTCCCCTGCTGGCCGACGCCTCCGCGACCGTCCGCTCGGCGCAGACCCAGCTCGACCGGGTCGACGCCATCGCCTCGGACGTCCAGGAGGTCACCTCCAACGCCTCCGCGCTGTCCACGACCGTCGCCTCCACCTTCGGCGGCCCGCTCGTCAAGGTGGCCGCCTTCGGCTACGGCGTCCGCAAGGCGCTCGGCCGGGGCCGTGACGCGGAGGACGCGCCGCGGGCGGCCGCCCGCCGTACTGTGATCGTCGGCCGTACCGTGCCGTCCTCGCGACGCCGGAAGCAGAAGGGCTGAGCCGCGATGTTCCGCCGCACGTTCTGGTTCACGGCCGGCGCAGCCGCCGGCGTGTGGGCCACCACCAAGGTCAACCGGAAGCTGAAGCAGCTGACCCCCGAGAGCCTCGCGGCCCAGGCCGCGAACAAGGCACTCGAGACCGGTCACCGCCTCAAGGACTTCGCCCTCGACGTCCGTGCGGGCATGGTCCAGCGGGAGGCCGAGCTGGGCGAGGCGCTCGGCCTGGACGCCCCCGTGGACCAGGTCCGGGAGCTCCCGGAGCCGCGCCGGAGGGCCGCGCTCGGCCCGGCCGCGCACCCGACCACCTATTCGTTTTCCAAGATGCCTTCGAGTTCGTACAACCGGAATGAGGACCACTGATGGAGTCGGCTGAAATCCGCCGCCGCTGGCTGAGCTTCTTCGAGGAGCGCGGGCACACCGTCGTCCCTTCGGCGTCGCTCATCGCGGACGACCCGACTCTGCTGCTCGTCCCGGCCGGCATGGTGCCGTTCAAGCCCTACTTCCTGGGCGAGGTCAAGCCGCCCTTCACGCGCGCCTCCAGCGTGCAGAAGTGCGTGCGCACGCCGGACATCGAAGAGGTCGGCAAGACCACCCGCCACGGCACGTTCTTCCAGATGTGCGGCAACTTCTCCTTCGGCGACTACTTCAAGGAAGGCGCCATCAAGCTCGCCTGGGAGCTGCTGACCACCCCGGTGGAGCACGGCGGCTACGGGCTGGAGCCGGAGAAGCTCTGGATCACCGTCTACCTGGAGGACGACGAGGCCGAGCGCATCTGGCGCGACGTCGTCGGCGTCCCCGCCGAGCGCATCCAGCGCCTCGGCAAGAAGGACAACTACTGGTCGATGGGCGTCCCCGGCCCCTGCGGCCCGTGCTCCGAGATCAACTACGACCGCGGCCCCGAGTTCGGCGTCGAGGGCGGCCCGGCCGTCAACGACGAGCGGTACGTGGAGATCTGGAACCTGGTCTTCATGCAGTACGAGCGCGGTGAGGGCTCCGGCAAGGAGGACTTCCCGATCCTCGGCGAGCTCCCGTCGAAGAACATCGACACGGGCCTCGGCCTGGAGCGCCTGGCGATGATCCTCCAGGGCGTCCAGAACATGTACGAGACGGACACCCTCAAGGTCGTCATCGACAAGGCCACCGAGCTGACCGGCGTCGACTACGGCAAGGCCCACGACAGCGACGTCTCGCTCCGCGTGGTCGCCGACCACATGCGCACCTCCGTGATGCTCATCGGCGACGGCGTGACCCCCGGCAACGAGGGCCGCGGCTACGTGCTGCGCCGCATCATGCGCCGCGCCGTCCGCAACATGCGCCTGCTCGGCGCCACCGGCCCGGTCGTCCACGACCTCGTCACCACCGTGATCGACACGATGGGCGAGCAGTACCCGGAGCTGGTCACCGACCGCAAGCGGATCGAGACCGTCGCCCTCGCCGAAGAGGCCGCCTTCCTCAAGGCCCTCAAGGGCGGCACCAACATCCTCGACACCGCCGTCACCGAGACCAAGGCCGCCGGCGGCACGATCCTCGCCGGCGAGAAGGCCTTCCTGCTCCACGACACCTGGGGCTTCCCGATCGACCTCACCCTGGAGATGGCCGCCGAGCAGGGCCTCTCCGTGGACGAGGACGGCTTCCGCCGCCTGATGAAGGAGCAGCGGGACCGCGCCAAGGCCGACGCCAAGGCCAAGAAGACCGGCCACGCCGACATGACGGCCTACCGGGAGATCGCCGACTCCAACGGCGCCACCCAGTTCGTCGGCTACACCAACACCGAGGGCGAGACCACGGTCGTCGGCCTCCTGGTGAACGGCGTCCCGTCGCCGGCCGCCTCCGAGGGCGACGAGGTCGAGGTCGTCCTCGACCGCACCCCGTTCTACGCCGAGGGCGGCGGCCAGATCGCCGACCAGGGTCGCATCAAGCTGCACAGCGGCGCCGTCATCGAGGTCCGCGACGTCCAGCAGCCCGTCCCGGGCGTCTCGGTCCACAAGGGCTCGGTGCAGGTCGGCGAGGTGACCGTGGGCGCCACCGCCTACGCCGCCATCGACGTCAAGCGCCGCCGGGCCATCGCCCGCGCCCACTCCGCCACGCACCTGACGCACCAGGCGCTGCGTGACGCCCTCGGCCCGACGGCCGCCCAGGCCGGTTCCGAGAACCAGCCCGGACGCTTCCGCTTCGACTTCGGCTCGCCGAACGCCGTGCCCGGCCAGGTCCTCACCGACGTCGAGCAGAAGATCAACGAGGTCCTCTCGCGCGAGCTGGAGGTCCACGCCGAGGTCATGCCGATCAACGAGGCCAAGCGCCAGGGCGCCATCGCCGAGTTCGGCGAGAAGTACGGCGAGCAGGTCCGCGTCGTCACCATCGGCGACTTCTCCAAGGAGCTGTGCGGAGGCACGCACGTCGGCAACACCGCCCAGCTCGGCCTGGTGAAACTGCTCGGCGAGTCGTCCATCGGCTCCGGCGTGCGCCGCATCGAGGCCCTCGTCGGCGTCGACGCGTACAACTTCCTCGCCCGCGAGCACACGGTCGTCGCCCAGCTCCAGGAGCTCGTCAAGGGCCGCCCGGAGGAGCTGCCGGAGAAGATCTCCTCCATGCTCGGCAAGCTGAAGGACGCCGAGAAGGAGATCGAGAAGTTCCGCGCGGAGAAGGTCCTCCAGGCCGCCGCCGGTCTCGTCGACTCCGCCCAGGACATCCGCGGCGTCGCCCTCGTCACCGGCCAGGTGCCGGACGGCACCGGCGCCGACGACCTGCGCAAGCTGGTCCTCGACGTCCGTGGCCGCATCTCCGGCGGCCGTCCGGCCGTCGTGGCCCTGTTCACCACGGTCAACGGCAAGCCGCTGACGGTCATCGCCACCAACGAGGCCGCCCGCGAGCGCGGTCTCAAGGCCGGCGAGCTGGTCCGTACGGCCGCCAAGACCCTCGGCGGCGGTGGCGGCGGCAAGCCGGACGTCGCCCAGGGCGGCGGCCAGAACCCGGAGGCCGTCGGCGAGGCCATCGCCGCGGTCGAGCGCCTCGTGGTGGAGACGGCGTGACGATGCGCCGCGGCCGCCGTCTCGCGGTCGACGTCGGGGACGCCCGGATCGGGGTCGCCTCGTGCGACCCCGACGGGGTCCTCGCGACGCCGGTGGAGACCGTGCCGGGGCGTGACGTCCCGGCCGCCCACCGGCGGCTCCGCCAGATCGTCGAGGAGTACGAGCCGATCGAGGTCGTCGTGGGCCTGCCCCGCTCGCTCAGCGGGCGGGAGGGCCCGGCCGCGACCAAGGTCCGGGCCTTCGCCCGGGAGATGGCCAAGGGCATCGCCCCGGTGCCGGTCCGGCTCGTCGACGAGCGGATGACCACGGTCACCGCGACCCAGGGCCTGCGGGCCTCGGGTGTGAAGGCGAAGAAGGGGCGGTCCGTGATCGACCAGGCCGCCGCTGTGATCATCCTTCAGAACGCTCTTGAGTCCGAACGGGTATCAGGTAATCCGCCCGGTGAGGGCGTCGAAGTGGTCATCTGATCGCGATACGGTAACGTTCCGCGCGATGCGGCGGTGTTCGAACAGCTGCCGCACTACGTAGAGGCGGATCGTCCGGAAGCCTCGCGGCTGTTTTGGGGATCGATGACTGAGTATGGCCGGGGCTCTGGCTCCGAACCGTGGCACCCCGGGGACCCGCTCTACGGGGACCAGGGGTGGGAGGGCCAGCAGCAGTACCCGCACCCGCAGCAGCCGAACCAGTACGGCCACGGCGGCCAGGGCTACGCGGACCCGTACGCCCAGGGCGGTCACGCCGGTCAGGGCTACGGGGGCGACCCGTACCAGCAGCAGGCGCAGCATCAGCAGTACCAGCAGCAGCAGCCGCAGCAGCAGTACGTCGATCCCCAGTACCAGCAGCAGCACCAGCAGCACCAGCAGCACCAGCAGCACCAGCAGCAGCACCAGCAGCACCAGCAGTATCAGCAGCAGTACCAGGAGCCGCAGCAGTACCAGCCGGGGCACCCGGGCAATTACGACACGCCCGGGCACCTCGGACAGCAGTACGACGGCGGCTGGGAGACCGGCCAGGCGGCGATGGCGTACAACGCGCCCCCGGCCGATCCGTACGGAGGCCAGAACCCGGACCTCTACGGCACGCCCGAGGCGTACCCGCCGCCCCAGCCGCCCGGCCGCCGGCAGAACCCGCCGGAGCCGGTCGTCGACTGGGCGCCGGAGGAAGAGGCCCACCCCGAGCCGGAGGAGGAGCAGCACCCCTTCTTCACCGGCGGCTCCCAGGACGACCCGGACGACGACTACGACGACGAGCCGGGGCGCGGCCGCGGCTCCCGTGACGAGGACCGCGAGCGCCGGAGCAAAGCGAAGAAACGCAAAGGCAAGAACGGCGTGGCCTGCCTGGTCGTCGCGCTCGTCCTGGTGGGCGGCGTCGGCGGCATCGGCTACTTCGGCTACCAGTTCTGGCAGGGCGAGTTCGGCGCGGCCCCCGACTACACGGGCGCCGGCAGCGGCGAGGTCCAGGTCGAGATCCCGAAGGCCGCGGGCGGCTACGAGATCGGCAACATCCTCAAGAAGGCCGGCGTGGTCAAGAGCGTCGACGCCTTCGTCTCGGCGCAGCAGAAGAACCCCGACGGTCTCTCGATCCAGGCGGGTGCCTACACGCTGAGGAAGGAGATGTCGGCCGAGGCCGCGGTCAAGATGATGCTGGACCCGGCGAGCCAGGCGAACCTGATCGTCCCCGAGGGCAAGCGCAACGCCTGGGTCTACGGCAAGCTCGACGAGCGTCTGGACCTCAAGCCGGGCACCACCCAGGGCATCGCGAAGGCGAAGGCGGACAGCCTCGGCCTGCCCGACTGGGCGAAGAACCACAAGAACGTGAAGGACCCGCTGGAAGGATTCCTCTTCCCGGCGAGCTACCCGGTGGCCAAGGGCAACAAGCCCGAGGACGTCCTGCGCAAGATGGTGGCCCGGGCGAACCAGGAGTACACGAAGCTGGACCTGGAGGCCAAGGCGAAGGAGCTCGGCGTCGAGGGCCCCTGGCAGCTCATCACGATCGGAAGCCTCGTCCAGGCGGAGGGAACCTCGCACGACGACTTCCGCAAGATGGCCGAGGTCGTCTACAACCGCCTCAAGCCGTCGAACCCGCAGACCTACGGCGGCCTCGAGTTCGACTCGACGTACAACTACATCAAGAACCAGAGCGAGATCGACCTCACCCTCGAAGAGCTGCGGAAGTACGACAACCCGTACAACACGTACTTCGTGAAGGGGCTGCCGCCCGGTCCGATCAGCAACCCCGGCGTCGAGGCGATGACCGGTACGGTCAACCCGACGAACGACGGCTGGTACTACTTCATCTCGATCGACGGCAAGACGTCGCAGTTCACGAAGACCAACGCCGAGCACCAGAAGCTGGTCGACAAGTTCAACGAGTCAAGGAAGAACTGATGGCGGCAGCACGCCGAGCGGCGGTCCTGGGATCGCCCATCGCCCACTCGCTCTCCCCGGTCCTGCACCGCGCCGCGTACGCCGAGCTCGGGCTCGACGACTGGGCGTACGACCGGTTCGAGGTCGACGAGGCCGGGCTGCCCGGCTTCGTCGGGGAGCTGGACGACAGCTGGGCCGGGCTGTCGCTGACCATGCCGCTCAAGCGGGCGATCATCCCGCTGCTCGACGAGATCAGCGACACGGCCGCCTCCGTGGAGGCCGTCAACACCGTCGTCCTCCGCGAGGACGGGCGCCGGTTCGGCGACAACACCGACATCCCCGGCATGATCGCCGCCCTGCGCGAGCGGGGCGTCGAGAAGGTGGAGTCGGCGGCCGTCCTCGGCGCCGGCGCCACCGCCTCCTCCGCGCTCGCCGCCCTCGCCCGGATCTGCGCCGGTCCGGTCACCGCGTACGTACGGAGCGAGGCGCGGGCCGAGGAGATGCGCGGCTGGGGCGAGCGGCTCGCCGTGGACGTCCGTACCGCCGACTGGGAGCGCGCGGCGGAGGCCTTCGACGCGCCCCTGGTCGTCGCGACCACCCCGGCAGGCACCACCAACGCCCTGGCGAGCGAGGTCCCCGACCGGGTCGGCACGCTCTTCGACGTCCTGTACGACCCCTGGCCGACCCCGCTCGCCGCCGCCTGGTCCGACCGCGGCGGCAAGGTCGTCGGCGGCCTCGACCTCCTCGTCCACCAGGCCGTCCTCCAGGTCGAACAGATGACGGGCGTCCCCAAGGCCCCGCTCGCGGCCATGCGGGCGGCGGGGGAGCGGGCGCTGGCGGCTCGCTAGGATCTCCTCTTCGGCGAGATCTTGGGGGAGTGGCAGTGGACACGGGTGGGGAATGGGTTCTGGCGTCCCGGGGGGACGTGGGCCTGGGCATCGTGCGCATGGTCTTCACGCTGCTCTTCCACGACCTGCCCGAATGGGTGAGGTATCCGCTGCTCGCGCTCGGGGCCTCCCTGGCCGTCCACCTCGGCCTCGGATGGCTGCGGCAACGGTTCGGCGGACCCATCGGCGAGGAAGCGGCCGTCCAGGAGAGCGAGCCCGACGTCCGATAGCTGGACCGGAGGCCGGGTTCGTCACCCGGACGTGGGAGGATCGGGAGCGGCGGGCCAGGGCCGCGCACCCGGCCGCGTCGTTGCAGTGCCCAGGCGCGAGCATGAGGAGCATCGTTGAGCAGGTTGCGTTGGCTGACCGCTGGGGAATCCCACGGACCCGCGCTGGTCGCGACCCTTGAGGGTCTGCCCGCCGGCGTTCCGGTCACCACTGAGCTGGTGGCGGACCACCTCGCGCGGCGACGCCTCGGCTATGGGCGTGGCGCCCGCATGAAGTTCGAGCAGGACGAGGTCACCTTCCTCGGTGGCGTCCGGCACGGGCTCTCGCTCGGTTCCCCGATCGCCGTCATGGTCGGCAACACCGAGTGGCCCAAGTGGGAGAAGGTCATGTCGGCCGACCCGGTCGACCCCTCGGAGCTCAAGGAGACGGGCCGCAACGCGCCCCTGACCCGGCCGCGGCCCGGCCACGCCGACCTCGCCGGCATGCAGAAGTACGGCTTCGACGAGGCCCGGCCGATCCTGGAGCGCGCCAGCGCCCGCGAGACCGCCGCCCGAGTCGCCCTCGGTGCCGTCGCCCGGTCCTTCCTCAAGGAGGCCGCCGGCATCGAGATCGTGAGCCACGTCGTGGAGCTCGCGGCCGCCAAGGCCCCCTACGGCGTCTACCCGACCCCCGCGGACGTCGAGAAGCTCGACGCCGACCCGGTCCGCTGCCTCGACGCCGACGCGTCGAAGGCGATGGTCGCCGAGATCGACCAGGCCCACAAGGACGGCGACACCCTCGGCGGCGTCGTCGAGGTCCTCGCCTACGGCGTGCCCGTCGGGCTCGGCTCGCACGTCCACTGGGACCGTCGCCTCGACGCCCGGCTCGCCGCCGCCCTCATGGGCATCCAGGCCATCAAGGGCGTCGAGGTCGGCGACGGCTTCGACCTCGCCCGCGTGCCCGGCTCGCAGGCCCACGACGAGATCGTCCGCACCGAGGACGGCATCAAGCGCACCTCCGGCCGCTCCGGCGGCACCGAGGGCGGCCTGACCACCGGCGAGCTGCTGCGCGTCCGCGCCGCGATGAAGCCGATCGCGACCGTCCCGCGCGCCCTGGCCACGATCGACGTCGCCACCGGCGAGGCCGCGGCCGCCCACCACCAGCGCTCCGACGTCTGCGCCGTCCCCGCCGCCGGCATCGTCGCCGAGGCCATGGTCGCGCTCGTCCTCGCGGACGCCGTCGTCGAGAAGTTCGGCGGCGACTCGGTCCCCGAGACCCGCCGCAACGTCCAGTCGTACCTCGACAACCTGAACATCCGGTGACGGCCGGACCCCTGGTCGTCCTCGTCGGGCCCATGGGCTCCGGCAAGTCCACGGTGGGCGCGCTCCTGGCCGAACGGCTCGGCGCGCCCTACCGGGACACCGACGCCGACATCGTCGCCGCCGAAGGACGCGAGATCTCCGACATCTTCGTCGAGGACGGCGAGGAGCACTTCCGCGCCCTGGAGCGGGCCGCCGTCGCCACGGCCGTCGCCGAGCACGAGGGCGTCCTCGCCCTCGGCGGCGGCGCGATCCTGGACGCCGGGACCCGCGCCCTGCTCGCCGGGCTGCCCGTCGCGTACCTCTCCATGGACGTCGAGGAGGCCGTACGCCGGGTCGGACTCAACACCGCCCGGCCTCTCCTCGCCATCAACCCGCGCCGCCAGTGGCGCGAGCTGATGGAGGCGCGCCGCCATCTGTACACCGAAGTCGCCCGGGTCGTCGTCAGCACGGACGAGCGCACCCCCGAAGAGGTCGCCCAGGCGGTCCTCGACGCACTGGAGTTGAAGGACGTATGACGGACCAGGACCAGGTCACCCGTATCCAGGTCGGCGGTTCCGCGGGCACCGACCCGTACGAGGTACTGGTCGGGCGGCAGCTCCTCGGTGAGCTCCCCGGCCTGATCGGCACCCAGGCCAAGCGGGTCGCCGTGATCCACCCGGAGGCGCTCGCCGACACCGGTGAGGCGCTCCGCGCCGACCTCGCCGAACAGGGCTACGAGGCGGTCGCCATCCAGGTGCCGAACGCCGAGGAGGCCAAGACCGCCGAGGTCGCCGCCTACTGCTGGAAGGCGCTGGGCCAGACCGGCTTCACCCGCAGCGACGTCGTCGTCGGCGTCGGCGGCGGCGCCACCACCGACCTGGCCGGCTTCGTCGCCGCGACCTGGCTGCGGGGCGTCCGCTGGATCGCCGTGCCGACCACCGTCCTCGCCATGGTCGACGCGGCTGTCGGCGGCAAGACCGGCATCAACACCGCCGAGGGCAAGAACCTCGTCGGCGCCTTCCACCCGCCCGCCGGGGTCCTCTGCGACCTCGCGGCGCTCGACTCGCTGCCGGTGCACGACTACGTCAGCGGGCTCGCGGAGATCATCAAGGCCGGCTTCATCGTCGACCCGGTCATCCTCGACCTCATCGAGGAGGACCCGCAGGCCGCCCGCACCCCGGCCGGTCCGCACACCGCCGAGCTGCTCGTCCGCTCGATCAAGGTCAAGGCCGAGGTCGTCTCCGGCGACCTCAAGGAGTCCGGCCGCCGCGAGATCCTCAACTACGGCCACACCCTCGCCCACGCCATCGAGAAGAACGAGCGGTACAAGTGGCGCCACGGCGCCGCCGTCTCCGTCGGCATGGTCTTCGCCGCCGAGCTCGGCCGCCTCGCCGGCCGGCTCGACGACGCCACCGCCGACCGGCACCGGGCCATCCTGGAGTCCGTCGGCCTGCCGCTCACCTACCGCGGCGACCAGTGGCCGAAGCTCCTGGAGACCATGCGGGTCGACAAGAAGTCCCGCGGCGACCTGCTGCGCTTCATCGTCCTCGACGGCATCGGCAAGCCGACGGTCCTCGAGGGCCCGGACCCGGCCGTGCTGATCGCGGCGTACGGCGAGGTGTCCGCGTGAGCGAGACGCGTCCGGTTCTGGTGCTGAACGGCCCCAACCTGGGCCGTCTCGGCTCCCGTGAGCCCGACATCTACGGTGCCACCTCGTACAAGGGGCTCGTCGAGTCCTGCCGGACCCTCGGCGCGGAGCTCGGCTTCGACGTCGAGGTGCGGGAGACCAACGACGAGGGCGAGATGATCCGCTGGCTCCACGAGGCCGCGGACGGCTCGATCCCCGTGGTGATCAACCCCGGGGCGTTCACGCACTACTCGTACGGGATGCGGGACGCCGCCGCCCAGCGGACGGCCCCGCTGATCGAGGTGCACATCTCGAACCCGTACGCCCGTGAGGAGTTCCGGCACACCTCGGTCGTCGCGGCCGTGGCGACCGGGACGGTCGCCGGGTTCGGGATCGGTTCCTACCGGCTGGCGCTGCGGGCGCTCGCCGAGGAGCTCACCGACTGACAGGGGTGACAGAGCCCGACAGGGCACCAGGGGGCGTCCCCGGCCGTTCCCCCGGTGGGGGGCGGGGGCGGTAACGTTCCGCCGTCCACGGACACCGGTCCGGGGATCCGACAGGCGTACGAGACGGAGTGGCACCGGATGCAGCACGCAGTGGGGGGTCCGGCGGGCGGCGGGGAGCTCGGCGGGCAGCCGCCCGTTCCTCCGCCGGTGCCGCCGGGCGCCCCGTACCCGGCGCCGGCGCCCGAGCCCCGGCTCGGTGTGCATCCGACGGTCCAGGCCGGCACCCCGAGACCCCCGCACGCGGCGCCGGGCTGGGGCACGCCCGGCGGCATACCGCAGCACCCGACGGCACCGCACCCGGGAGGTGCGCCGCACCCGGGCGCCCCGCAGCCCCCGGCGGCGGGACCGCACCCGGGCGCCCCACAGCACCCCGGCTCCGGGCCGCACCCCGCCGCTCCTCAGCACCCCGGCTCCGCGCCGCGGCCCGCCGGGCCGCAGTACCCCTCCGCCGTGCCGCCGCGCGGTGACCTCACCGGACAGGTGCCGCTGCCGCCCGTGAGCGCGCCCCTCGCGCCGTCCGTGGAGCACGGCGCCGGGACGGGCGCGGCGACCCTCGCCGTGCTCCTCATCGGTCCCGCCGGCGCCGGCAAGACGACCGTCGCCCGGCACTGGGCCCAGCGCCGCCGCGTGCCCACCGCGCACATCAGCCTCGACGACGTCCGCGAGTGGGTCTGCTCCGGCTTCGCGGACCCGCAGTCCGGCTGGAACGAGCACTCCGAGGCGCAGTACCGGCTCGCCCGCCGCACCTGCGGCTTCGCCGCGCGCAACTTCCTCGCCAACGGCATCTCCTGCATCGTCGACGACGCCGTCTTCCCCGACCGGCCCGTCGTCGGCCTCGGCGGCTGGAAGCGCCACGTGGGGCCCGGCCTGCTGCCCGTCGTCCTGCTGCCCGGCCTGGAGATCGTCCTGGAGCGCAACGCCGAGCGCAGCGGCAACCGGCGCCTCTCCGACGAGGAGGTCGCCGCCATCCACGGCCGGATGGCCGGCTGGTACGGCTCCGGCCTGCCGATCATCGACAACTCCACGTACGACGTGGAGACCACCGCGCGCGTCCTCGACGACGTCCTCGCCCGCGCGATCGCGAGCCCGCCGACCTGGTGACCGCGCCCGGACGGCCGTTCTGAACAGGACGCCCCGGCGCCCTGCTCGTAGGCTCGGAGCATGTCAGAGGTGTATGCGGACCGCCGTGTGCGGCTGCGCGACCGGTGCGCGGCCGCGGGCAGCCCGGCGGCCCTGGTCTCCCGCCCCGCCAACGTCCGCTATCTCGCGGGTGGTTCGCCGCCCGGAGCCGTCCTGCTCGTCGGGCCGGAGCCGGACACGGACGTCCTGCTCTGCCCCGTCGCGCCCGGTGGCGAACCGGCCGACGGGCGGCTCGACGAACTGCTCCGGCAGCAGGTCCTGCCCACCGGAGGAGGCGATCCGGCGGTCGCGGCCGTCGACCTCGCCCGCCGGGCCGGCGCCGACGCGCTCGCCGTCGAGGAGCACCACCTGACGGTCGCCCGGCACCGGGCCATGGGCGCCGTCGCCCCCGGACCGCACCTCACCGACCTCGCCTGCGCCGTGGAACAGCTCAGGATCGTCAAGGACGAGGACGAGATCGGCTGTCTGCGGATCGCGGCGGAGATCGCCGACCAGGCCCTCGGCGAGCTCCTGGAGTCGATCCTGGTGGGCCGGACCGAGCGGCACCTCGCCCTGGAGCTGGAGCGGCGGCTCGTCGACCACGGCGCCGACGGGGCCGCCTTCCCCACCTCGGTGGGCACCGGCCCGCACTCCGGGCGCCGCGGGCACCGGCCCACCGACCGCCGGGTCGAGGAGGGCGATTTCCTCTCCGTCTGCCTCGGCGCCGACTACCGCGGCTACCGCTGCGAGATCGGCCGCACCTTCGTCATCGGCACCACCCCCGCCGACTGGCAGATCGAGCTGTACGAGCTCGTCTTCGCCGCTCAGCGAGCCGGACGCGAGTCCCTGGCACCCGGCGCCGAGTACCGCGACGTGGACCGGGCGGCCCGCCAGATCCTGGACGCCGCGGGGCACGCGGAGGCCGCCGTGCCCCTCACCGGGCACGGTGTGGGGCTCGAAATCGACGAGGACCCGCAGCTCTCACCTTCGGCCATGGGTAAACTGGACGCTTGCGTGCCGGTCACCGTCGAACCGGGGGTCCACCTCCCGGGCCGGGGCGGGGTCCGGATCGATGACACGCTCGTCGTACGCCAGGAGGCGGACGGCGGACCCGAGCTACTCACCATCACGACCAAGGAGCTGCTCGCGCTGTAAGGCGCGTACGCCTCCCCGGTCCACGTCAGTCCAGGAGATTCCGCAACCGTGGCTTCCACGAACGACCTCAAGAACGGCATGGTGCTCAAGCTCGACGGGGGCCAGCTCTGGTCCGTCGTCGAGTTCCAGCACGTCAAGCCCGGCAAGGGCCCGGCCTTCGTGCGCACGAAGCTCAAGCACGTGCTCTCCGGCAAGGTCGTCGACAAGACCTTCAACGCCGGCACGAAGGTCGACACGGCCACCATCGACCGCCGTGACATGCAGTTCTCCTACATGGACGGCGAGTACTTCGTCTTCATGGACATGGAGACCTACGACCAGCTGCACATCGACAAGAAGAACGTCGGCGACGCCGCCAACTTCCTCATCGAGGGCTTCACGGCCTCCGTCGCGCAGCACGAG
Organism: Streptomyces sp. NPDC055815; assembly: GCF_053616475.1. Taxonomy (NCBI): domain Bacteria; kingdom Bacillati; phylum Actinomycetota; class Actinomycetes; order Kitasatosporales; family Streptomycetaceae; genus Streptomyces; species Streptomyces sp. NPDC055815. Next base: position 32,362 of record NZ_JBSHDU010000092.1, read on the forward strand.
GGCGAGGTGCTCTACGTCGAGCTCCCGGCCGCCGTCGAGCTGGTCATCCAGGAGACCGAGCCGGGCGTCCAGGGCGACCGCTCCACCGGTGGCACCAAGCCCGCCATCCTGGAGACCGGTCACCAGATCCAGGTCCCGCTCTTCATCACCACCGGTGAGAAGGTCAAGGTCGACACCCGCGACAGCAGCTACCTCGGCCGGGTGAACAAGTAACCGTGGCCGCTCGGAGCAAGGCACGCAAGCGCGCCTTCCAGATCCTGTTCGAGGCCGACCAGCGCGGCGCCTCGGTGCAGGACGTCCTCGCGGACCAGGTCCGGCTCCACCGGGCCGACGACCGTCAGCCGCCGGTCAACGACTTCACCATGCAGCTGGTCGAGGGATACGCGGCCCACGTGGCGCGGATCGACGAGCTCATCGCGACCTACGCGGTGGACTGGGACCTCGACCGGATGCCCGTCGCCGACCGGAACATCGTGCGCCTCGGCGCGTACGAGGTGATCTGGGAGGACGGCACGCCCGACGCGGTCGCGATCGACGAGGCGGTGCAGCTCGCCAAGGAGTTCTCCACCGAGGAGTCCCCGGCCTTCGTCAACGGCCTGCTGGCGCGCTTCAAGGACCTGAAGCCGCGCCTGCGCCGGGACGCGGACGTCTAAGTCCCCGTACGGTACGCGAAGGGGCCCGCAGCACCGAGTGC
>NZ_JBSHDU010000093.1:0-31988 GCF_053616475.1 Streptomyces sp. NPDC055815
GCCTGGCCCGGCGCGTCCGCACCCGCGGCGCCCGCCGCGCCGGCCCCCGCGCCCGTGCAGGCGCAGCCCGCGCCGCAGGCCCCCGCTCCGGCCTCCGGCGGCGGGGACACGGCCCAGGTACGGAACCTGTGGCCGCAGATCCTCGACGCCGTGAAGAACCGGCGCCGCTTCACCTGGATCCTGCTCAGCCAGAACGCCCAGGTGGCCGGGTTCGACGGCACGACCCTCCAGCTCGGCTTCCTCAACGCCGGCGCCCGCGACAACTTCGCGAGCAGCGGCAGCGAGGACGTCCTCAAGCAGGCCCTCGCCGAGCAGTTCAACGTGAACTGGAAGATCGAGGCGATCATCGACCCCTCGGGCGGCTCCGCGCCCCCGCCGGCCGCCACCGGCTTCGGAGGCGGATCCGGTGGGTCCGGTGGTGGCTTCGGCGGGTCGTCCGGTGGTGGCTTCGGTGGATCCGGTGGCGGCTTCGGTGGCGGGCGGCCCGCCGCTTCCGCTCCCGCGCCGGCCTTCCAGCAGGCCCCGTCGCCCGCCCCCGTACAGGCGCAGGCCGCCCCCGCCCCGGCGCCCGTCCCTGCTCCCGCGCCCGCGTACGCGCCGCCCGCGCCGCAGCCCGTGGCGCCCGAGGACGACGTTCCGGAGGAGGACGATCCGGACCTCGTCGACTCCGCGCTCTCCGGGCACGACCTGATCGTGCGCGAGCTCGGAGCCACGGTTGTGGAGGAATACACGAACGAGTAGGGCCGTCTCGCTCGGTGGCCCGCACAAGGGGCATGCCGCCCCGCGGGCTACCCTGGCAGGCGTGAAGGTCCTCGTCATCGGCGGCGGCGCCCGCGAACACGCCCTGTGCCGCTCTCTCTCCCTCGATCCCGACGTCACCGCTCTGCACTGCGCGCCCGGCAACGCCGGAATCGCGGAGGTCGCCGAGCTGCACCCCGTCGACCAGCTGGACGGCGCTGCCGTCGCCGCGCTCGCCACCGAGCTGGGCGCCGAGCTCGTTGTCGTCGGCCCGGAGGCCCCGCTCGTGGCCGGCGTCGCCGACGCCGTGCGCGCGGCCGGCATCCCGGTCTTCGGCCCGTCCCAGGAGGCGGCCCGGCTGGAGGGCTCCAAGGCCTTCGCCAAGGACGTCATGGCGGGTGCCGGGGTCCCCACCGCCCGTAGCTACGTCTGCACGACGCCCGCCGAGATCGACGAGGCGCTCGACGCCTTCGGCGCTCCGTACGTCGTCAAGGACGACGGCCTCGCCGCCGGCAAGGGCGTCGTCGTCACCGAGGACGTCGAGAAGGCCCGGGCGCACGCGCTCGCGTGCGACCGCGTGGTCATCGAGGAGTACCTGGACGGCCCCGAGGTCTCCCTCTTCGCGATCACCGACGGCACGACCGTCCTCCCGCTGAAGCCGGCGCAGGACTTCAAGCGCGCGCTCGACGGCGACGAGGGCCCGAACACCGGCGGCATGGGCGCCTACTCGCCGCTGCCCTGGGCCGACCCGAAGCTGGTCGAGGAGGTCATGGAGACCGTCCTGCAGCCGACGGTCGACGAGCTGCGCCGCCGTGGCACCCCGTTCTCCGGCCTGCTGTACGCGGGTCTGGCGATCACCAGCCGTGGCGTGCGGGTCATCGAGTTCAACGCGCGCTTCGGCGACCCCGAGACGCAGGTCGTGCTGGCCCGTCTGAAGACCCCGCTCGCGGGCGTCCTGCTGCACTCCGCCAACGGCACGCTGGACGACCAGGCCCCGCTGAGCTGGAGCGACGAGGCCGCGGTCACCGTGGTCGTCGCCTCGCACAACTACCCGGACACCCCGCGGACGGGCGACCCGATCGAGGGCCTGGACGAGGTCGCGGCGAAGGACGCCCCGTACGCGTACGTGCTCCACGCCGGTACGAAGCGGGACGGCGAGGCGGTCGTGAGCGCCGGCGGGCGCGTCCTGTCGGTCACCGCCACCGGTTCGGACCTGGCGCAGGCCCGCGAGCGGGCGTACGCGGCGGTCGGCCGCATCCGCCTTGACGGTTCGCAGTACCGAACGGACATCGCGCGGAAGGCCGCCGAGGCCTGATTCCGCTCGATTTCGCCTGAGTTTTTGTGATTCCACTTGTGGCCGTGTGGTGCGGAACCCGTGCACCACACGGCCATATGTGTGCCATCACCTTTACCCAAAGCCATTCCATCGAGTGACGGCTCGGCCATACGGATGACGCCCGCCACAGCCCCAACTAGGGTGCGGCGAAGGCATTCCGGCACTTGGCCCACCGGCATTGCGATGTCAGTGGCGGGTGCCACAGTGGGGGAGTGAGCAACACCGCCACAGGCAGTCCCGTCGAGGGCAGGAGGGGGTGATGAACGGCGTGTCCGGTACCGGTTCCGTTGTCGGCGAGGAGTGGGGTGCGCGCGCCGCGCGCTCCCGGGCCCTCGCCGTCCTCCGCGTCCGCGGCAGGGCACTGGGCCTCGCGGTGCTCCCCGCCGCGGTGGCCGTCGTCCTGTACGCGGGCGGGGTCACCGACCACTTCACGGGAGCCGGCTGGGACACGGCCCGCTGGGTCGTGACCGTCCTCGCCGTGCTCGTCCTCCTGGCCGCCGCGGCCGTCGCCCTCGTCGTCGCCCGGGCCCGACCCGCGGCCACGCCGACGGTGGAGCTCGCCGAGACCGCCGCCCCCGATCTGTACCGCCTCGTCCGCGACCTGGCCGACCGGCTCGGCGTCCCGGCGCCCGCCGCGATAGCCCTCACGCCGGACTGCGACAGCTGGCTGGAGGACCGCACCCACCGGGCCCACCGGCTGCACCGCACGTCCGGCGGCGACGGCGCCCCGGTCCTGGTCATAGGCTCGCCGTTCCTGTGGTGGATGCGCGTCGGCGAACTGCGGGCGGTCCTCGCCCCCGTCGTCGCCGGTACGGGACCGGCCGCCCATCCCGACATAGCCGCCGCCCGCCGCTTCGTCCGCGGCCTGGACGCCGCCGTCGCCGTGCCCAGGGACCCCGGCCTCGACCCGATCCGCCGACTCGGCGCCCACGGCGTCGGGCAGGTCGCCCGCGTGCTGCTGCGCGCCTGTCGCGGGCACGCCGCCGAGATGGAGCGCGGGGTCGCCGCCGCCGGCTCGGAGCGCGCCCAGGCCGTGGACTACGGCGTACGGATCGTCGCCCAGGAGCAGGTCGGCCTGGCCTACGCGGGCTGGGACCGGCTCCTGACCCGGGTCGCGCTGCCCGCCTGGCGCATGGGCCGCTGGCCCGCCAAGCTCGACGCGGGCGTGGTCTCCGCCCTGACGGAGCTGTCCCGTCGCGACCGGCTCGCGGAGGGCTTCTCCTCCCGGCTCGGTGAGCGCCCCGCCTGTGACCTCCTGGAGGAGCCCGGCGCCGTCGACGAGGCCACCTCGCTGCTCGCCGCCCGCCTCTTCCACGGCGGCCCCGCCGAGCCCGGCCCCGACTGGGCCCCGGTGGAGTGGAGCCAGTACCCGGAGGAGGTCGTCGACCGGAAGTGGCGCACCGACGCGGCCCGGCTGCACCAGGTCCTCGACGGCCTGGGCGTGGCCGGGGCCTCGGGTGGCCGGGGATCCGGCGAGGCGGGCCCGACGCTGACCCGCGTGATCGCCCACCTGACGACCACGCCGCCGGAGCCCGCCGCCACGGGAGCCGCCTCAGCCGGAGCCACTTCCCCCGCAGCCGCCTCCGCCGGAGCCGTTTCCTCCGAAGCCGCGTCCGCGGGAGCCGCTTCGTCCGAGGACGCCTCCGCCGGAGCCGTTTCCTCCGAAGCCGCGTCCGCGGGAGCCGCTTCGCCCGAGGACGCCTCCGCCGGAGCCGATTCCCCCGAAGCCGGATCCATCGAAGCCGGCGCCTCCGGCGAGGACGACGACGAGCCGGTCAACCCCGCCGCCGAGGCGCTCGCCGGAGCGCTCAGCGCGCTCCTCGCGCGCGAGGAGGCGGCCCGGGAGGCCCGCGTCGCCGCGGCGGCCGAGGCCGCCCGCACGGCCGCAAAGAGCCGCACGGCCGCAAAGAGCCGCACGGCTGAGAAGGGCCGCACGGCCGAGCCGAGCCGGGCCGCCGAGCCGAGCCGGACCGCCGAGCCGGGCCGGGCCGCCGAGCCGGCTCTGACCGCCGCCCCGCACCTCGCCGTCAGTGGCCCCGACGGGCCCCTGCCGCTCTTCCCGCTCCAGCCGCCCCGTACCGGCCGTGACCTGCTCGCCGACCACGTGACCGCGATGGTCTGCTGTGCGGCCGTGGACACCGCCGAGGCCACGCCGGGACTCGACTGGCTCGACGGACCGGCGCTGCTCGTCGGCGGCGAGCGGGTGGCGGACCTCGGTCCCCGGGTCCTCGCCCTCGTCGAGGACGGCGACCCCGAGCCCCTGCGGGCCTGGCTCGCCCTCACCGGGGTGCGTCCGGAGAAGCCCGTACGCCTGGTCTGAGGGCGACCGGGCGGGCGAGAACCCGGAGCCGGGGCTTCCACTCTCGTCAATTCACGACGAACGGTGACGGAGTGCGTGCGTTATGTGATGTGCTGGAGACCGTCACTGACAGAGGCACGAAGACAGAGGCACGAGCCACAGGCACTGACCGGCCGACCGGGGGAGTCGAGGGAGGGGCGCACATGGGGGCGGAGCAGATCAGACGGTGGGAGTCGGGTGCGCTCGCGCACGCCGTCTCCGATCCCTTCGGCCAGGGCCCGCTGCCCTGGCTGCGAGGCTCGGAGAACTACTTCGACGACACCGGCCAGATGGTGCCCTGGTACGCGGACGAGATCCTGGCCCGGGGCGGCACCGGCGGCCCGCGCACGGCCGACGACGTCCGCCGCCAGATCAAGGGCTTCGCGTCCGACGGGGCCGTGGCGCCGGGCGAGTCGATCGACTTCCACATCACCGTGGACCCGCCGCAGCAGTTCTCGGTCGACGTCTACCGGATCGGCCACTACGGCGGCGACGGCGCCGCGAAGATCACCACCAGTCCGCGTCTCTCCGGGATCGTGCAGCCGGCCCCGCTCACCGCCGACCGCACGGTGTCCTGTCACCACTGGTGGCAGTCCTGGCGGCTGCAGGTCCCCACGTACTGGTCGATCGGTGCGTACGTCGCCGTCCTCACCACCGCCGACGGCTACCGCTCGCACATCCCCTTCACGGTCCGCGACAACCACCCGGCGGATCTGCTGCTCGTCCTGCCGGACGTGACCTGGCAGGCGTACAACCTCTACCCGGAGGACGGCCACACCGGCGCCAGCCTCTACCACGCCTGGGACGAGGAGGGCCGGCTGCTCGGCGAGGAGGAGGCGGCCGTCACGGTCTCCTTCGACCGCCCGTACGCGGGCGCGGGACTCCCCCTGCACGTCGGGCACGCCTACGACTTCATCCGCTGGGCCGAGCGCTACGGCTACGACCTGGCGTACGCGGAGACCCGGGACCTGCACGCAGGCCGGGTCGACCCGAGCCGCTACCGGGGTCTCGTCTTCCCGGGCCACGACGAGTACTGGTCGGCGCCGATGCGCCGGACCGTCGAACTCGCCCGCGACCAGGGCACCTCGCTCGTCTTCCTCTCCGCCAACACCATGTACTGGCAGGTGGAGCTCGGCCCTTCGCCGTCCGGGGTGCCGGACCGCCTCCTCACCTGCCGCAAGCGGCGCGGCCCCGGCCGCCCCGCGCTCTGGCGCGAGGTCGACCGGCCCGAGCAGCAGCTCCTCGGCATCCAGTACGCGGGCCGGGTGCCCGAACCGCACCCGCTGGTCGTACGGAACGCCGACCACTGGCTCTGGGAGGCCACCGGTGCGGGCGACGGTGACGAGCTCCCGGGCCTGGTCGCGGGCGAGGCCGACCGCTACTTCCCGCGGACGGCGCTCCCGGAGCACCAGGGCCGGATCCTGCTCTCCCACTCGCCGTACCAGGACAGCGAAGGCGCGCTGCGGCACCAGGAGACGAGTCTGTACCGGGCCCCGTCCGGGGCGTGGGTCTTCGCGTCCGGCACTTTCGCCTGGTCGCCGGCGCTGGACCGGCCGGGCCATGTCGACGCCCGGGTGCAGCGGGCCACGGCGAACCTCCTCGACCGCATCTGCAAGAGGGAGTGAGCGCGGGCTCACAGGGTCCGACGGCGGGATCCGTCCCCACGTGCGAGAGAATCGGACACGCTCCTGGATCAACCTACGCGGAGGAACCGTGTCCGGATTCGTAGAAAAGCCCGAGCCCGTCCAGGTCCCGGGCCTCACCCATCTCCACACGGGCAAGGTCCGCGACCTGTACCGGAACGAGGCGGGCGACCTCGTCATGGTGGCGAGCGACCGCATGTCGGCCTACGACTGGGTGCTGCCCACCGAGATCCCCGACAAGGGCCGGGTCCTCACCCGGCTCTCGCTGTGGTGGTTCGACAAGCTGGCCGATCTGGTCCCGAACCATGTGATCTCCACCGAGTTGCCGGCCGGTGCCCCCGCCGACTGGGCGGGCCGCACGCTGATCTGCACGTCGCTGAACATGGTCCCGGTCGAGGCCGTCGCCCGCGGCTACCTCACCGGCTCCGGCCTGCTGGAGTACAACGAGTCCCGCACGGTCTGCGGCCTCGCGCTGCCGGAGGGCCTGACGGACGGCTCCGAGCTGCCCGCCCCGATCTTCACCCCGGCGACCAAGGCCGCGGTCGGCGACCACGACGAGAACGTCTCGTACGAGGAGGTCGCCCGCCAGGTCGGCGCCGAGACCGCCGCGCTGCTGCGCCAGACGACCCTCGCCGTCTACTCCCGGGCCCGGGACATCGCCCGCGAGCGCGGCATCATCCTGGCGGACACGAAGTTCGAGTTCGGCTTCGACGGGGAGACGCTCGTCCTCGCCGACGAGGTCCTCACCCCGGACTCCTCGCGCTTCTGGCCGGCCGCCGAGTGGGAGCCGGGCCGTGCCCAGCCCTCGTACGACAAGCAGATCGTGCGGAACTGGCTGACCTCGCCGGCCTCCGGCTGGGACCGCAAGAGCGAGCAGCCGCCGCCGGCCCTGCCGCAGGAGGTCGTGGAGAAGACCCGCGCCAAGTACATCGAGGCGTACGAGCTTCTCACCGGCATGAGCTGGAGTTAGGGAACGAGAAAGCCCCCGGTCGATTCGACCGGGGGCTTTCTTCATGGAGCGGACGACGAGATTCGAACTCGCGACCCTCACCTTGGCAAGGTGATGCTCTACCAACTGAGCCACGTCCGCATGCGCCGTAGCGCGCTGCTAACTATACCCAACCTCGCGGGTGCTCGTGACACACCGCCGTGTGGGGCCCTTCACATCCTCCTGGGACACGACAAATGCCCCGGTTCCTGAGAACCGGGGCCTTTGCTCCCTGAGCGGACGACGAGATTCGAACTCGCGACCCTCACCTTGGCAAGGTGATGCTCTACCAACTGAGCCACGTCCGCATTGCTACCGGTCAGCTTTCGCTGCTCGGTGCGAGCACCACTCTACCTGATCCACCGGAGTGGTCGGTAATGCGTTTCTCGCAGAGCGGGTGACAGGGATCGCACACTGCGCCTTCCCCCTGGAAGGGGGCTGTTCTGCTACTGAACTACACCCGCACGCTGCTGGGGACTTGGCTTTTCGGCCTCGCCCCTCGGCGTGATCCAGACTCTAGCCGATCAACGGGGGTGCAATGCAAATCGCCTCGGCCCGAGGGCGACCGAGGCTCGGACCGCCCCCCACGCCCCCCTCCTCAGCTCGCCGCGCGGAAGGCCTCGTAGACGCGCTTCGGGATCCGGCCGCGGGCGGGGACGTCCATCTTGTTGGACTGGGCCCAGGCGCGGACCGCCGCCGGATCGGGGGCGAGGGCGGTGTGGGTGTACGAGTCGGCCGGGGCGCTCCGGCGGCCCGCCGCCCGGACCGGGATCTTGCGGCCGGCGGCGAGGTAGGGCGCGAGGGCCTTGCGGAGTTTCTTTGCATTGGCAGCATTCAGGTCGATCTCGTACATCTTCCCGTCGAGGCCGAACGCGACCGTTTCAGCCGCTTCTCCGCCGTCGATGTCGTCGGAGAGAGTGACCACCACACGCTGAGCCACGGATATCGGTCCTTTCCTGCGGCCGCCGGGGTCGACGGAGCGCTTGTGGCGCCCCTGACGTGCGACGATGCCGACCGTTCGGCTGTGCCGGGACAATGCTGCTTTCTTCTGGATTCCTTTGTACAGCGGTAGGCGTCGCATTGTGAAGCCCTGTCAATTGTTTCAGCGTGTCCCGGTGCAATGCGGTCCGCAATATTTCACTCGAATTTTGTGCGGGGTGCGTGTGGGTCGGGGGGAACGCGTTCGTGCGGCGCGCGCCGTCCTGAACCGGGCTTTTGTAGGATCCTTCAGATCTCTACCCGCGTAGAATTTGGAGGCAGGTACGCTGAGGGAACCGCCCACGCAACACACCACCGGGAGTGCCAGTGGCACGCGTCGTAGTCGACGTCATGCTCAAGCCGGAGATCCTCGACCCTCAGGGGCAGGCGGTGCAGCGTGCACTGCCTCGCCTGGGATTCGCCGGAATCGCCGACGTCCGTCAGGGGAAGCGCTTCGAGCTGGAGGTGGAGGGACCGGTCGACGACGCCGCCCTCGCCCGCATCCATGAGATGGCCGAAACCTTCCTTGCCAACACCGTGATCGAAGACTTCGTCGTGAAGGTGGAGTCGTGACCGCACGCATCGGCGTCGTCACGTTCCCCGGAACGCTCGACGACCAGGACGCGCTGCGTGCCGCCCGCCTCGCGGGCGCCGAGCCCGTCTCGCTCTGGCACCGCGACAAGGACCTCAAGCAGGTCGACGCCGTGGTCCTGGCCGGCGGCTTCTCCTACGGCGACTACCTGCGGGCCGGAGCCATCTCCCGCTTCTCGCCGGTGATGGAGAGCATCATCGAGCAGGCGAAGGCGGGCATGCCCGTCCTCGGTATCTGCAACGGCTTCCAGATCCTCACCGAGGCCCATCTGCTGCCGGGCGCGATGCTGCGCAACAACCACCTCCACTTCATCTGCCGCGACCAGAAGCTGCGGGTGGAGAACGCGGAGACCGCCTGGACCTCGGACTACACCGAGGGCCAGGAGATCGAGGTCCCGCTCAAGAACATGGACGGCCGGTACGTCGCCGACGAGCGCACGCTCGACGAGCTGGAGGCCGAGGGGCGGGTGGCCTTCCGCTACCTGGACATGAACCCCAACGGCTCGCTGCGCGACATCGCGGGCATCACCAACGCCGCGGGCAACGTGGTCGGCCTCATGCCGCACCCGGAGCACGCCGTCGAGCCGCTGATCGGCACCGGCAAGACGGACGGCCTCGGTTTCTTCACCTCGATCCTCAAGAAGCTGGTCAACGCCTGATGAGCCTCGACACCGTCAAGCACGCGAGCGAGACGCCGGACAGCGAGCAGCCCTGGAAGGAGCTCGGCCTCAAGGAGGACGAGTACGCGCGCATCCGCGAGATCCTCGGCCGCCGTCCCACCGGCGCCGAGCTCGCCATGTACTCCGTCATGTGGTCCGAGCACTGCTCCTACAAGAGCAGCAAGGTCCACCTGAAGCAGTTCGGCGAGAAGACCCCCGCCAACGACGCCATGCTCGTCGGCATCGGCGAGAACGCGGGCGTCGTCGACGTCGGCCAGGGGTACGCGGTCACCTTCAAGGTCGAGTCGCACAACCACCCCTCGTACATCGAGCCCTACCAGGGCGCGGCCACCGGCGTCGGCGGCATCGTCCGCGACATCCTCGCCATGGGCGCCCGTCCGGTCGCGGTCGTCGACCCGCTGCGCTTCGGCGCGGCCGACCACCCCGACACCAAGCGCGTGCTGCCCGGTGTCGTCGCCGGCATCGGCGGCTACGGCAACTGCCTGGGCCTGCCGAACATCGGCGGCGAGGTCGTCTTCGACTCCTGCTACCAGGGCAACCCGCTGGTCAACGCCGGCTGCATCGGCGTGATGAAGCACGAGGACATCCACCTCGCCAAGGCCTCGGGCCCGGGCAACAAGGTCATCCTGTACGGCGCCCGCACGGGTGGCGACGGCATCGGCGGCGTCTCGGTCCTCGCGTCCGAGACCTTCGACGACACCAAGCCCACCAAGCGCCCCGCCGTCCAGGTCGGCGACCCCTTCCAGGAGAAGCTCCTCATCGAGTGCACCCTGGAGATCTTCCAGGAGAAGCTGGTCGCGGGCATCCAGGACCTCGGCGGCGCCGGGCTCTCCTGTGCCACGTCCGAGCTGGCCTCCGCCGGTTCCGGCGGCATGCGGGTCGACCTCGACAAGGTGCACCTGCGCGACGCGACGCTCTCGCCCGAGGAGATCCTCATGAGCGAGTCGCAGGAGCGCATGTGCGCGATCGTCGAGCCGCAGCACGTCGACCGCTTCCTGGAGATCTGCGAGAAGTGGGACGTCATCGCCGTCGTCATCGGTGAGGTGACCGAGGGCGAGCGCCTGGAGATCTTCTGGCACGGCGAGCAGATCGTCGACGTGCCGCCGCGCTCCGTCGCCCACGAGGGCCCGACCTACCACCGGCCGTTCGCGCGCCCGGACTGGCAGGACGCGCTCCAGGCCGACGACGCCGGCAAGCTGCCCCGGCCGCAGAACGGCGCCGAGCTGAAGGACCAGGTCCTCAAGCTCGTCTCCTCCCCGAACCAGGCCTCGAAGTCCTGGATCACGGACCAGTACGACCGGTTCGTGCAGGGCAACACGGTCCTGGCGCAGCCCGAGGACGCGGGCATGGTCCGGATCGACGAGGAGACCAACCTCGGCGTGGCCATGGCGACCGACGGCAACGGCCGGTACGCCAAGCTCGACCCGTACACGGGTGCGCAGCTCGCGCTGGCGGAGGCGTACCGCAACGTCGCCGCCTCCGGTGCGAAGCCGCTGGCGATCTCGGACTGCCTGAACTTCGGTTCGCCCGAGGACCCGGCCGTGATGTGGCAGTTCGCCGAGGCCACCCGTGGTCTCGCGGACGGCTGCTTCCAGCTCGGCACCCCGGTCACCGGCGGCAACGTGTCGCTGTACAACCAGACCGGTGAGGTCGCCATCCACCCGACGCCCGTCGTGGCCGTCCTCGGTGTGATCGACGACGTCAACCGCCGCACCCCGATCGCCTTCGCGGAAGAGGGCCAGCTCCTCTACCTGCTCGGCGACACCAAGGAGGAGTTCGGCGGTTCGGCCTGGTCCGAGGTGATCCACCAGCACCTCGGCGGCATGCCGCCGGCCGTCGACCTCGACCGGGAGAAGCTGCTCGGCGAGATCCTGATCTCGGCCTCGCGCGACGGCATGATCGACGCGGCGCACGACCTGTCCGACGGCGGTCTCGTGCAGGCGGTCGTCGAGTCCTGCCTGCGCGGCGGGAACGGCGCGCGCCTGGTCGTCCCGGAGGGCCTGGACGCCTTCACGTTCCTCTTCAGCGAGTCGGCCGGCCGTGCGGTCGTCGCCGTCCCGCGCAGCGAGGAACTCCGCTTCACCGACATGTGCGGTGCGCGGGGTCTGCCGGCGACCCGGATCGGTGTCGTCGACGGCGACGCCGTGGACGTGCAGGGCGAGTTCGCGCTCTCCCTCACGGAGCTGCGCGAGGCGCACGAGGCGACGATCCCGGGCCTGCTGGCCTGACGCCGCACTGAGCGATGGAGCCCCTGCCCCTTCCCGGGCGGGGGCTCTGCCGTTTCAGCCATCGAGGGAGAAGAAGGCGTCCATCTCCTCGATGTCCTCGACGCACTCGTCGATGTCGGAGATCATCCCTCCGATGATGGTGAAGAACAGGCCGCCTCTCATCTCGATCCCACGGTCGCCGTGTTCGGCGAACCACGTGTGGGCCGACATCACATGTCCCCGCCCGTCGGGGTAGACGCCGTGCAGCTCGACGCGCATCGTGCCGCCTGTGTACTCGAACAGGTCGCCGTACATGGCAAGGATGTTGTCCCGGCCCTTGAAGTGCCCGCCGAACCGGCTGCTGCCGGGTGCGTGGTGGGTACAGTCGCTGGTCATGGTGGCCGCCAGTGCCTCCATGTCACCCTTGGTGAACGCCTCGTAGCCCCGGCGCACCAGGGCAGCGTCGGGGTGCTCGTGATGGGTCATGGTCGCGGCACCGCCTTTCGGTGAGGGGGTGTCCCCCTTCCTCAAGTCTCGCGGCTAGCCTCGGCCCATGCCACCTGCCAAGAAGCGCACCCGCAGCTACGACTCCGCGAAGACCCGGGCCGCCGTCCTGGCCCAGTTCGGGCACGTACGGGAGGCGGTGGCCGGGCTCACGCCGGAGCAGCTGGCCGGGCCGACGCGGCTGGGGGAGTGGACGGTACGGGACCTGGTGGGGCACTTCTCGATGGTGCTCGGCTCGGTCGTGCGGTACCTGGAGGCGCCGGAGCCCGCGGCGCGGGAACTCGCCCTGCTCGACTGGCCCTTGGCCACGGTCACCGCGGCGGCCCGGATCGACGAGGACACCCGGGCGGTGGACACCGGCGATCCGGTGGGGCTCCTCGCGGCGACCGCGGCCCGTTACGAGGAGCTGGTCGCCGCCGCTCCCGACGAGCGGCTCGTCCCGGCCCGCTTCGGGGCCATGACCCTCGGGGACTTCCTCGTGACCCGCACCGTCGAACTCGTCGTCCACACCGACGACCTGAACGCGGCGACCGGCGCCGGCGTCCCGTACGACCGCCAGGCGCTCGCCGCCTGCACCCGGCTCCTCGCCGACACGCTCGCGGTGAAGGCCCCCGGCGGGGCGGTGGAGGTGCGGATCCCGCCGTACGCGGTGGTGCAGTGCGTGGAGGGGCCGCGGCACACCCGGGGCACCCCGCCGAACGTGGTGGAGACGGACCCGCTGACCTGGCTCCGGCTCGCGACGGGCCGTACGGAGTGGGCGGCGGAGCTGGAGGCGGCGCACGTCGGCGCGAGCGGGGAGCGGGCGGATCTGAGCGGTCTGCTCCCTCTGATGGGCTGAGCCCGGAACCGTACGGGCGGCCGTTCCGTCCCACCGGCATGCCGAAGCCACGCGCACGCGTCGTCCTGGTCCCCCTCCTTCTGCTGACCGCCTGCGGTACGGAGTCGGGCGCCGGTTCCGGTGGAGCGGACACCGTCTCCCCGGACCTGCCGGTCGCCGGCACGCACTGGACGGTGAACGCCGTCACGGTCGACGGCCGCAGGTCCCTCGCGCCCGACGGCGCCCGGGTCGATTTCGAGGAGAACGGCCGGGCCGCCGGGAACGGCGGCTGCAACTCCTTCGGCGCCGCGGTCGACGTGCGGGGGGACACCCTCACCGTCACCCGGCAGGAGGTCACCACGATGGCCTGCTCCGGCGACCGGAGCGGTTTCGAGACGGAGTTCCTGAAGGCGTTCTCCGGCTCCCTGAAGGGGACGCTGAAGGGCGACGGCCTGCGGCTGGCCTCGACCGACGGGCGCAACGTGCTGGAGCTGGCCACCGAGCCGGCCGTCCCGCTGCGCGGCACCGCCTGGAAGATCGACGGTCTGGTCGAGAAGGAGACGGCGTCCTCCCTGCCGGCCGGCAGCGGCGACAAGGCGCGGTTCGTCCTCGGTGCCGACGGCCGGATCACCGGAAATCTCGGCTGCAACGACTTCTCGGCGACCGCCCGCCTCGACGAGAAGGCCCGGACGCTCACCGTCGAGGGTCCGGCGGCGACGACCCGGATGATGTGTTCGAGCGCGGAGATGAAGCTGGAGACGCGGCTGTACGAGCTCCTCGACGGCCCGCTCTCGTATCGGCAGAACCACCGAACCCTGACCCTCACGGATGCCTCGGGGGAGGGCCTCACGGCGACCGTGAGCGCCCGCTGAGCGGCTGCCGATTGCGGCGTCCGTCACATCGCGGGACCGTCCCGGGCCTGGTACGAGCGTCCGCTCGCCCGGGCCCGGGCGGCGGAATCCCTTACCCCGCCTGCTTCGTGGGCCTCTCCAAGCCGCAATCGATCATTTTGTGCGATCGCACGAGTGCGGGCACCCCCGCTTTTCCTCAATTCGGACCAGTGGTCGAGCCCGTCTACACTCGGAAACGTGCCACGCGGAGACGGTCGACTCAATCACGATCTGCTCCCCGGTGAGAAAGGCCCCCAGGACGCTTGTGGCGTCTTCGGTGTCTGGGCTCCGGGTGAAGAGGTCGCAAAGCTCACGTACTTCGGGCTCTACGCCCTCCAGCATCGGGGTCAGGAATCCGCGGGAATCGCGGTAAGCAACGGCTCCCAGATCCTCGTCTTCAAGGACATGGGACTTGTCTCCCAGGTCTTCGACGAGACTTCTCTCGGTTCCCTCCAGGGTCATATCGCGGTCGGTCACGCCCGCTACTCGACCACCGGGGCCTCCGTGTGGGAGAACGCGCAGCCGACGTTCCGGGCGACCGCCCACGGCTCGATCGCGCTCGGCCACAACGGCAACCTGGTGAACACGGCGCAGCTCGCCGAGATGGTCGCCGACCTGCCCAAGCGGGAAGGCCGCACCACTCGTGTGGCGGCCACCAACGACACGGACCTCCTGACGGCGCTCCTCGCCGCGCAGGTGGACGAGGACGGCGAGCCGCTCACCATCGAGCAGGCCGCCGCGAAGGTCCTCCCCGACGTCCGGGGCGCCTTCTCCCTCGTCTTCATGGACGAGCACACGCTCTACGCGGCCCGTGACCCGCAGGGCATCCGCCCGCTGGTCCTCGGCCGTCTGGAGCGCGGCTGGGTGGTGGCCTCCGAGTCCGCCGCCCTCGACATCTGCGGCGCCAGCTTCGTCCGCGAGGTCGAGCCGGGCGAGATGATCGCGATCGACGAGAACGGCATCCGCACCTCGCGATTCGCGGAAGCGAAGCCCAAGGGCTGTGTCTTCGAGTACGTGTACCTGGCCCGCCCGGACACCGACATCGCCGGCCGGAACGTGTACCTCTCCCGCGTGGAGATGGGCCGCCGCCTCGCCAAGGAGGCGCCGGTCGAGGCCGACCTGGTGATAGCGACGCCGGAGTCCGGCACCCCGGCCGCCATCGGCTACGCCGAGGCCTCGGGCATCCCCTTCGGCGCCGGCCTGGTGAAGAACGCCTACGTCGGGCGCACCTTCATCCAGCCCTCCCAGACCATCCGCCAGCTGGGCATCCGGCTGAAGCTGAACCCCCTCAAGGAAGTCATCAAGGGGAAGAAGCTCGTGGTCGTCGACGACTCGATCGTCCGCGGCAACACCCAGCGCGCGCTGGTCCGGATGCTCCGCGAGGCCGGTGCGGCCGAGGTCCACATCCGGATCTCCTCGCCGCCGGTCAAGTGGCCCTGCTTCTTCGGCATCGACTTCGCGACCCGCGCGGAGCTGATCGCCAACGGGATGTCGGTCGAGGAGATCGGCAAGTCGCTGGGCGCGGACTCGCTCTCGTACATCTCCCTGGAGGGGATGATCGAGGCGACCACGATCCAGAAGCCGAACCTCTGCCGTGCCTGCTTCGACGGCGAGTACCCGATGGAGCTGCCGGACCCGGAGCTGCTCGGCAAGCAGCTCCTGGAGACCGAGCTGGCCGCCGGCCCGGCCGCCACCGCGGCCTCCGACGCCCTCCGTCGCCCGTAAGACCCCGCTGCAACCCCGCAGTACGACACGAAAGTTCCCAGCCATGCCTGAGACCACCGGTGCCAGCTACGCGAGCGCGGGCGTCGACATCGAAGCGGGCGACCGCGCCGTCGAGCTCATGAAGGAGTGGGTGAAGAAGACGCAGCGCCCCGAGGTCCTCGGCGGCCTCGGCGGTTTCGCCGGCCTCTTCGACGCCTCCGCCCTCAAGCGCTACGAGCGTCCGCTGCTCGCCTCGGCGACCGACGGCGTCGGCACGAAGGTCGACATCGCCCGCCAGATGGGCGTGTACGACACGATCGGCCACGACCTGGTCGCGATGGTCATGGACGACATCGTCGTCTGCGGCGCCGAGCCGCTCTTCATGACCGACTACATCTGCGTCGGCAAGGTCCACCCCGAGCGGGTCGCCGCCATCGTCAAGGGCATCGCCGAGGGCTGTGTCCTCGCCGGCTGCGCCCTGGTCGGCGGCGAGACGGCGGAGCACCCGGGCCTCCTCGGCCCGGACGACTTCGACGTCGCCGGCGCGGGCACGGGTGTCGTGGAGTACGACCGGCTGCTCGGCGCGGACCGCATCCGTACGGGGGACGCGGTCATCGCCATGGCGTCCTCGGGCCTTCACTCCAACGGGTACTCGCTCGTCCGGCACGTGGTCTTCGACCGCGCCGGCATGACCCTCGACCAGCGGGTCGAGGAGCTCGGCCGGACGCTCGGCGAGGAGCTCCTGGAGCCCACGAAGATCTACTCGCTGGACTGCCTGGCCCTCACCCGGACCACGGACGTCCACGCCTTCAGCCACATCACGGGCGGCGGTCTCGCGGCCAACCTGGCGCGGGTGATCCCGGACGGGCTGCACGCCACGGTGGACCGTTCGACCTGGACGCCGGGCGCGATCTTCGACCTGGTCGGCAAGGCCGGTCAGGTGGAGCGCCTGGAGCTGGAGAAGACCCTCAACATGGGCGTCGGCATGATGGCCGTCGTGCCGGCCGAGTCCGTGGACGTGGCCCTGGCGACCCTGGAGGACCGCGGGGTCGAGGCCTGGGTCACGGGCGAGATCACCGAGCGCGGGGCGCACACGACGGGCGCTGAGCTGGTCGGCGACTACGCCAAGTAGTTCTCGGAGGTACGAGGCGGGGCGCTCCTGAGGGGGCGCCCCGTTTCGCGTGTCCGCCCACGCGGGGTTCGGTGCGCGGACAGCACAGAAACCCGGCCGGGTGACCCCGGTCCGGGTTTCGGTGATTCAGAAGGTCAAGCGCGACGCGGGGACGAGCTCGGACCGGACTCGTCGTCCTCGTCCTCGTCGTCCGTGTTGTAGAGATCCGCGTACTGGGCGTACGGGTCGTCTTCCTCGTCGTCGTCCTCGAACGGCTCGCCATTCGGCGGCTGGCTCGAAGTCGAAGCGCCCAGCTCATTGGCCAGACGCGTCAGGTCTGTCCCGCCGCTGCTGTACTTCAGCTGGCGGGCGACCTTGGTCTGCTTGGCCTTTGCCCGGCCGCGCCCCATGGCTCGACCCCCTCGGTGACGGGGCTCGTCGGCCCCAGAGTCTTGACACGCGTTCATGATTCGGAACGGACTCTCGGTAGAGAGACCGGTCCGTAGGGCTTCAACGGTACCTGTTTCCGTGGGTCTACGGTACGCCGCGCGCATCACATACCCCGGTACAGAACCATCGAGGTGCCCTTTCCTCGCTGGTCAATCGCGATTTTAACCTCTTCTTGAGGGCCGACCCGCCGAGGGGCGTGAGCGAAGTCTCTCCACGGGTTTCCCGTGGGCGCCCGTCTGCGGGCCGGTCCTCCGTGCTTCCGGGGCCGGGGATCAGCCGCGGCGGGCGTCCGCCATCCGCTGCTCGGCGATCCGGTCGGCGGCCGCGGCCGGCGGAATGCCGTCCGCCTTCGCACGTGCGAAGATCTCCAGGGTGGTGTCGAAGATCTTCGTCGCCTTGGCCTTGCAGCGGTCGAAGTCGAAGCCGTGCAGCTCGTCGGCGACCTGGATCACGCCACCGGCGTTGACCACGTAGTCGGGCGCGTAGAGGATGCCGCGCTCCTCCAGGTCCTTCTCGACACCCGGGTGCGCGAGCTGGTTGTTGGCCGCGCCGCAGACGATCTTCGCGGTGAGGACCGGCACGGTCTCGTCGTTCAGGGCGCCGCCCAGCGCGCAGGGCGCGTACACGTCGAGGCCCTCGACGCGGATCAGCGCGTCGGTGTCGGCGACGACGGTGACCTGCGGGTGCTTGTCGGTGATCCGGCGCACCGACTCCTCGCGCACATCGGTGATGACGACCTCGGCGCCGTCCTCCAGGAGGTGCTCGACGAGGTAGTGGCCGACCTTGCCGACACCCGCGACGCCGACCTTGCGGCCGCGCAGCGTCGGGTCGCCCCAGAGGGTCTGGGCGGCGGCGCGCATGCCCTGGAAGACGCCGAAGGCGGTGAGGACGGAGGAGTCGCCGGCGCCGCCGTTCTCGGGGGAGCGGCCGGTGGTCCACTGGTTGGTGCGGGCGACGACGTCCATGTCGGCGACGTAGGTGCCGACGTCGCAGGCCGTGACGTACCGGCCGCCGAGGGAGGCCACGAAGCGGCCGTAGGCGAGGAGGAGCTCCTCGGTCTTGATCTGCTCCGGGTCGCCGATGATGACGGCCTTGCCGCCGCCCAGGTCGAGTCCGGCCATGGCGTTCTTGTACGACATGCCGCGCGACAGGTTGAGCGCGTCGGCGATCGCCTCGGCCTCGGTGGCGTACGGGTAGAAACGGGTGCCGCCGAGGGCGGGGCCCAGGGCGGTGGAGTGGAGGGCGATGACGGCCTTGAGGCCGGTGGCGCGGTCCTGGCAGAGCACGACTTGCTCGTGGCCACCCTGCTCCGAGTGGAACAGAGTGCTCAGTACGTCAGCAGGAACGCCGGTCACATCGGTCACGGTGGTGACTCCCAAGTACGAAGCGGCGGTTGCGGGCCTCCCTACGGGTGGGGGAGGACCAGTTCGGCAAGAGGTTAAGTCCTACCTGGGCGTAGATCGGCCGCAGTGCTCAGGATCACCCCCTCCAGGAGTACCTCCGTGGAAGGATTTGCGACATGTCGGTCGCCCCCACGGTCCCCGTTCCCTACGCGTCCTATCTGCGGGTGTACGAGCCGCTGGCCGCGTTCCCCGAGCCGGAGCGGTCCCACTGGGCCCGGTACGCGCGCCGCCCGCGCATCCCGGGGGCGCAGGAGGAGCTGCGCCGCTCGCTCGCGGATCTGCTGCCGACGCCCCCGGTGCCGGTGCCGGTCCACGAGAGCGGGGAGGCGTTCGTCGCGCATCTGGACGGGGTGGTGGTGATCTGCCCCTGGCGGACCCGGCTGCGCGGCTGGCTGGCCCTGGAGGAGCTGGCGGCGGGCCCGTATCCGGCGCCGGTGCTCGACGCGATGCTGCCGCCCGTGGTGCGCGTCCAGGTGGCCGGCGACTTTGAACGGTGGTTGCTCAGGAACCCGGATGCCCGGCCCTGGATCCGTACGGGGGTGTGGCAGGTGCCGTTGCGCTGGTTCGCGCTCTTCGGGGACGAGGACCGGGAGTACGAGCCGGGGGACCCGGGAAGCACGGAGGAGGGCCGGGCGCCGGTGCTGCGCTACCGGACGACGATGGCGCAGGCGCGGCGGCGGCTCGCGCGGGCGTTGAAGGCGCTGCGGGAGTCGATCGACGACGGTCCGATGACGGCGGGGCTGATCGAGGTGGGGCGCTGGCTGGAGGAGTTCCATCCGCGGGCGCTCGTGGAGCTGGACTTCGGCGGTCTGGTGCACGCGCTGCCGGCCCGGTGGCTGGCGGAGGACCGGTCGGCGGCCCAGCTGGCGGAGGGGATCGCGGCGCTGCGGGCCGGGGACGGCGAGGCGGCGAGCGAGGTGTACGGGCGGCTCGCGGAGCGCTGGCGTGCGGTCAGGGACCTTCGTTTCGCGAACTGACATAGTCCGGACAGATTCGTCAGGTCGGTATCGACAAGACATGTCCGACGGGTGTAAATGATCTTCAAGGTGCGGTGGCCGGAACGATGCGGCTCCGGTGGCCGGGTCTTTCGCACTCATGGGCGAGGACGTTGGTCCCGATCCGGGCCTTTGGCTCAAGCGTGACGGACAGCACGTAACGCACCCTTGCGCCCATCGCCCACCCTCGTGCCAAAATAGGACAAGGAGTCCGGGGAGGGTTCCTTCCACCCAAGTTCGGGCGGAATGCTCAGCATTGCACTCTATGGGGGGTCTGAGGACTCCTGATCGCTCTGTGACTGATCGTCACAGTGGCGTGACTGTCCGTTATGGCATGGTCAGTCGACTTCCGCCGCTGATGAACACCTGCGAGGGCAATTCCATCGGTTTGGCCGACGCGGCTGGACGGATGGTGTAGTTGTAGTGCCGAGGACAAGCCGTTCGTCCTATAACCGACTCGGCCCGCTTCTGCCATTTCGGGCATGGCGGGTCAAGGTGCAGAATTTAGAGGAAAGAACCGAGATTGGTTCGGTTCTCCCGAGGAGGCCGCTCATGACCGCTCGCACCCCTGATGCCGAGCCGCTGCTGACCCCTGCCGAGGTTGCCACGATGTTCCGCGTGGACCCGAAGACGGTGACCCGTTGGGCCAAGGCCGGCAAGCTCACGTCCATCCGCACCCTGGGTGGACACCGCCGGTACCGCGAGGCCGAGGTTCGCGCTCTGCTGGCGGGTATTCCCCAGCAGCGCAGCGAGGCCTGAGGTCGCGCAGAAACCTGCAGCACCCTGCAACACCCCGTAACACCGGGCCCGTCCGGATCCCCCAATCCGGTCGCCCACCCCTAGTACTGCCGACGGACTCCTGCCCCAACAGGTCTTCGTCAACGATCGCGCTGGACTCCGCCGGGTCCAGCGCGATCTTTTTTGTGCCCCGCGCCACACCCGCTCCAGGGTGGTGCAATTGCACATATTAAATCGGGGTGGTGTAGGGAGGGTGTAAGTGTGGTCGTTTCTGAAACAGCTTCAGTGACACCCGTCACACTGGGGAAGTCTTGCCAAGGAACAGCCTGCCACCTCCGGGATCGCTCCCAACCCGCCGTTGGTCATGGGTCGGTGGGACTTTCGTCCCCGGTGCGCTCTCCGGTCCGCTCTCCGGTGCACTCCGGCGGCCCCGCCGGCTCCTCCGGCTCGGGGAGCTCCATGGCGAGCCGCAGGAGGCGATGGCAGACCACGCAGTGGCGGGTGAGGTGTCCGTACCGCGACGCGGCCGCCAGATGGGCGCGCAGCAGCGCTCGTGTGTCGTGCCGTGCTGCGGATGCCGCGGCCATGCGCGACCACCTCCGGTGTGGGCCCCCGATTCCCTGAAGTCCGGGGTACCGGCGGCCCCGCGGCCCCGTCAAGACACGGGAACACAACGAAGGCCCGCATCTCGCGATGCGGGCCTTCCGAGAGGCGACTCTGACGGGACTTGAACCCGCGACCTCCACCTTGACAGGGTGGCGAGCTAACCAACTGCTCCACAGAGCCTTGCTCGCAGCCCCTCGTGAGCGGCTGCGAGACAGACTGTACAGCAGGTCAGGGGGCGCGGTCGAACCCGCTACGGGGCCGCCGCGTCGATCGCCTTCACGATCCGCTTGTCCGAGATCGGGTACGCCGTGCCCAGCGCGTGCGCGAAGTAGCTCACCCGCAGCTCCTCGATCATCCAGCGGATGTCGGTGACCTCGGACGGCACCGGGCGGCCCATCGGAAGCTGCTCCAGGAGCCAGGCGTACTCGTCCAGCATCTCCTGGACCTTCTCCATCCGGGTGGTGTCCCGCTGGACCCCGGTGGGCATCTGCTGGAGCCGCCGGTCCACCGCCACCAGGTAGCGCATCAGGTCCGGGAGCCGCTTCAGGCCCGTACGGGTGACGAAGCCGGCCGGCATGAGCCAGGCGAGCTGCGTGCGCACGTCGGTGAGGTTGTTGATCAGGGCCAGGCTGTTCGTGGACTTCAGCCGGCGCTCGCACGCCTGCCAGGCCGCCAGGATCTGCTGGACCTGGCCCACCGTCCGTACCGTCGTGTCCACGAGGTCCGCGCGGACCTTGTCGTACAGCTTCCGGAAGGACTCCTCGTCCCAGGCCGGGCCGCCGTGGTCCGCGATCAGCTTGTCGGCCGCCGCTGTGGCGCAGTCGTCGAAGAGGGCCTGGATCGAGCCGTGCGGGTTCGACGACAGGGCCAGCTTCTGCTGGTTGGTCAGCTTGTCCGAGGCGAACTTCGCCGGGTTCACCGGGATGTTCAGCATGATCAGCTTCCGGGTGCCCCGCCACATCGCCTGCGCCTGCTCGGCCTCCGAGTCGAAGAGCCGGACGGCGACGCTGTCGCCCTCGTCCACCAGCGCCGGGAACGCCTTCACCGGCTGCCCGGCCCGCCGGGTCTCGAAGACCTTCGTGAGCGTCCCGATCGTCCAGTCCTTGAGCCCCGTGCGCTCCAGGGACGGGCCGGAGCCGTCCGGGCCGCCCGTCGCCGCCGCGGCGGCCTTGGAGAGCGCCTGCCGGGCCTTGGGGCGCAGCTTGAGCCGCAGCGTCTCCAGGTCCTTGTCCTCGGCGAGCTTCCGGCGCCGCTCGTCGACGATCCGGAAGGTCACCTTGAGGTGCTCGGGGACCTTCGCCCAGTCGAAGTCCTCGGCCGTGACCGGGACGCCGACCATCCGCTGCAGCTCCCGGGCGAGCGCGCCCGTCAGCGGCTCCTGCACGGGCACCACGGAGTCGAGGAAGCGGGTCGCGAAGTTCGGCGCCGGCACGTAGTGGCGGCGGATCGGCTTCGGCAGGGAGCGGATCAGCTCGGTGACGACCTCGGCGCGCAGACCCGGGATCTGCCACTCGAAGCCCTCGTCCGTCACCTGGTTCAGGACCTGGAGCGGTACGTGGACGGTCACGCCGTCCGCGTCCGCGCCCGGCTCGAACTGGTACGTCACGCGGAACTTCAGCGCGCCCTGGCGCCAGGAGTCCGGATAGTCGTCCTTGGTGACCGCCCCGGCCTTCTCGTTGATGAGCATCTCGCGCTCGAAGTCGAGGAACTCGGGCTCCTCGTGGCGCTTGTGCTTCCACCAGGAGTCGAAGTGGGCTCCGGACACGACGTGTTCGGGGACGCGCTTGTCGTAGAAGTCGAAGAGCGTCTCGTCGTCGACGAGGATGTCCCGGCGCCTGGCCCGGTGTTCGAGCTCCTCGACCTCGGTGAGGAGCTTGCGGTTGTCCGCGAAGAACTTGTGGTGGGTGCGCCAGTCGCCCTCGACGAGCGCGTTCCGGATGAACAGGTCGCGGGAGATCTCCGGGTCGATCCGCCCGTAGTTCACCTTGCGGTCGGCGACGATCGGGACGCCGTACAGCGTCACCTTCTCGAAGGCCATCACGGCCGCCTGGTCCTTCTCCCAGTGCGGCTCGCTGTACGTCTTCTTCACCAGGTGCTGGGCGAGCGGCTCGATCCACTCGGGCTCGATCCGGGCGTTGACCCGGGCCCACAGCCGCGAGGTCTCCACCAGCTCGGCGGACATGACGAACCGCGGGGGCTTCTTGAAGAGCGCGGAGCCGGGGAAGATCGCGAACTTGGCGTTCCGCGCGCCCAGGTACTCGTTCCGGCCGCCGCCCTCGCGCTTCGGATCCCGGCCGCCGTCCTTGGACTCCTTCACGTCCTTCAGACCGACATGGGAGAGCAGACCGGAGAGCAGGGAGACGTGCACGGACTGCTCCGGCGCGTCCTCCTCGTTGAGGTGGATCCCCATCTGCTTCGCGACCGTCCGCAGCTGGGCGTAGATGTCCTGCCACTCGCGGATGCGCAGGAAGTTCAGGTACTCCTGCTTGCACATCCGGCGGAAGGAGCTGGATCCGCGCTCCTTCTGCTGCTCGCGGACGTACCGCCACAGGTTGAGGAAGGCGAGGAAGTCGCTCGTCTCGTCCTTGAACCGGGCGTGCTGCTGGTCGGCCTGCGCCTGCTTCTCCGAGGGCCGCTCGCGCGGGTCCTGGATGGACAGCGCCGCCGCGATCACCATGACCTCGCGGACACAGCCGTTCTTGTCGGCCTCCAGGACCATCCGGGCGAGCCGCGGGTCCACCGGCAGCTGGGAGAGCTTCCGGCCCTGCTGGGTCAGCCTCTTCTTCGGGTCCTTCTCGTTCGGGTCGATCGCGCCGAGCTCCTGGAGGAGCTGCACGCCGTCCCGGATGTTGCGGTGGTCCGGCGGGTCGATGAAGGGGAACTTCTCGATGTCGCCGAGGCCGGCCGCGGTCATCTGCAGGATGACGGAGGCCAGGTTCGTACGGAGGATCTCCGCGTCCGTGAACTCGGGCCGGGTGAGGAAGTCGTCCTCGGAGTACAGGCGGATGCAGATGCCGTCGCTCGTACGGCCGCAGCGGCCCTTGCGCTGGTTGGCGCTGGCCTGGCTGACCGGCTCGATCGGGAGGCGCTGCACCTTGGTCCGGTGCGAGTACCGGGAGATGCGGGCGGTGCCCGGATCGATCACGTACTTGATGCCGGGGACGGTCAGGGAGGTCTCGGCGACGTTCGTCGCGAGGACGATCCGGCGGCCGGAGTGCGCCTGGAAGACCCGGTGCTGCTCGGCGTGGGACAGCCGGGCGTAGAGGGGGAGGACCTCGGTGTTGAAGAGTTTCTTCTTGAGCAGCGCGTCCGCGGTGTCCCGGATCTCGCGCTCGCCGGAGAGGAAGACCAGGACGTCGCCCGGGCCCTCCTTCTGGAGCTCGTCGACGGCGTCGCAGATCGCGGTGATCTGGTCCCGGTCGGACTCCTCGCTGTCCTCTTCGAGGAGCGGGCGGTAACGGACCTCGACCGGATACGTACGGCCGGAGACCTCGACGATCGGGGCGTCGCCGAAGTGGCGGGAGAAGCGCTCCGGGTCGATCGTCGCGGAGGTGATCACGACCTTGAGGTCGGGGCGCTTCGGCAGCAGCTGGGCCAGATAGCCGAGCAGGAAGTCGATGTTGAGGGACCGCTCGTGGGCCTCGTCGATGATGATCGTGTCGTACGCGCGCAGCTCGCGGTCCGTCTGGATCTCGGCGAGCAGGATGCCGTCCGTCATCAGCTTCACGAAGGTCGCGTCGGGGTTCACCTGGTCGGTGAAGCGGACCTTCCAGCCGACGGCCTCGCCCAGCGGGGTCCTCAGCTCCTCGGCGACGCGCTCGGCGACCGTGCGGGCCGCGATCCGGCGGGGCTGGGTGTGCCCGATCATGCCCCGGACGCCCCGGCCCAGCTCCAGACAGATCTTCGGGATCTGCGTGGTCTTTCCGGAGCCCGTCTCACCGGCGACGATCACGACCTGGTGGTCGCGTATCGCCTCCAGGATCGCGTCCTTCTTCTGCGAGACGGGCAGCTGCTCGGGGTACGTGACCGCGGGCACGCGGGAGGCGCGCCCGTCGACGCGCTCCTTGGCCTTGGCCGCCTCGGCGGCGATCTCGTCCAGGACGGCCGCGCGGGCCTCGGGCTTGCGGATGCGGCGGGCGCCTTCGAGACGGCGGCCGAGCCGGTGGGAGTCCCGCAGCGAGACCTCGGCCAGGACGGACTGGAGGGCGGCGAAGGAAGTAGACATACGGGATCCAGGATCGCACCTGCGGACGAGAAGCGGCGAACCGATTTACGAGCGGCTCCGGCGGGGACGGGCGCCTCCCGGGGGCGGACGCTCCCGGGGCCGGGTGCTCCCCGGGCCGGGCGCTTTCCGGGGACACGCGTGCGGGGTGCGTACTATTTCGGGCACGCCGACCGGACCGGAGAGGTTTCGCATGTTCTGCACCACCCGCGCGACGGCGGCGTTCGCCGCCCTGCTGGGTCTGGTGCTCGGGCTCCTGGTCTGCGGCGCCTCCTCCAGTACGGCTCCGGGGCCCGCCCCCGTCGTCATGGGCGCCGCCGTGCCCGGCTGCGACCCCGGTCACCCCGCCGGCGAAGGGGCCTCGGGTCCCGTCGTACCGCCGCGTGCGCACGGCTTCGCCGAGCTGCTGCCGGTCCTGGCCGCCGACCGGGTGGCGCCCGGGCTCCGGCAGCCGGACCCCGGCGAGCCGGCCGCGCCGCCGGGCCGGGAGCCACCCGCGCGCGTACCCCTGTCTCCCGTGGAGTTGTCGGTCCTGAGGGTTTAGACGGACGGCCCGCCCCCGCCGTCCTTCCCGTCCCACTCCTCCAGGAGCGCTTCCGCATGTCCAAGAGCACGTCCAAGAGCACGTCCAAGCCCAAGTCCATCGCCATCGTCTCCGGGGTGGCGGCCGCCGCCGTGCTGCTCGGCGTCGTCTCGTACACCGCCACCAAGCCCTCGTCCCCCGGCGCCTCCGGCTCCTCGTCCGTCGCCGAGGTCTCCGCGGACCCCTCTGCCGGCGTCTACGCCGAGCTGGAGGCGTACGCCCGCCGCGACCCCTCCGACAAGCTGGCCCTCGGCCGTGCCGACGCGCCCGTCGTGCTCATCGAGTACGCCGACTTCAAGTGCGGCTACTGCGGGAAGTTCGCCCGCGACACCGAGCCCGCGCTCGTGAAGAAGTACGTCGAGAACGGCACCCTGCGCATCGAGTGGCGGAACTTCCCGATCTTCGGCGAGGAGTCGGAGAACATCGCCCGCGCGTCCTGGGCGGCCGGGCAGCAGGGCCGGTTCTGGGAGTTCCACAAGGCGGCCTACGCCGAGGGGGCCAAGGAGAAGGGCTTCGGCAAGGACCGCATCGCCGCCCTCGCCAAGGAGGCCGGCGTCGCCGACGCGGCCCGGTTCGCGCGGGACAGCGAAGGGGCCGCCGCCCGCGAGGCCGTCCGCGCGGACCAGGAGCAGGGGTACGCGCTCGGCGCCACCTCCACCCCGTCCTTCCTGGTCAACGGCCGCCCGATCGCCGGCGCCCAGCCCCTGGAGACCTTCACGGAGGCCATCGAGGCCGCCGCGAAGGCCGCTCCGAAGAAGGCCGCGCGGTGACCTCCGGCATCGGCTACTTCGCCGCCTTCCTCGGCGGCCTCCTCGCCCTGCTCAGCCCGTGCAGCGCCCTGCTCCTGCCCGCCTTCTTCGCGTATTCGATCGACACGCGCGCGAAGCTAGTGGCCAGGACCGGCATCCTCTACGCGGGTCTGGCGACCACCCTCGTCCCGCTCGGCGCCGCCGGCTCCCTCGCGGGCCGGTTCTTCTACGGCCACCGGGACCTGCTCGTCACCGCCGGGGGCTGGCTGATCATCGGGCTCGGCGTCCTCCAGATCCTCGGCCTGGGCTTCACCTCCCGCCGGATCGCCGAGGCGAGCGGCCGCATCCGCCCCACCTCGGCGCTCTCCGTCTACGCCCTCGGCCTGGTCTACGGCCTCGCGGGCTTCTGCGCGGGACCGATCCTGGGGAGCGTCCTGACGGTGGCGGCGCTGAGCGGCAGCCCGGCGTACGGCGGACTGCTCCTCGCCGTGTACGCGCTGGGCATGGCCGTCCCGCTGTTCGTCCTGGCGCTGCTCTGGGACCGGTACGAGCTGGGCCGGCGGCGCTGGCTGCGGGGCCGCCCGCTCCGTATCGGCCGCTTCGAGGTCCACTCCACCTCGCTGCTCTCGGGCCTCTTCTTCATCGCCCTCGGCACCCTGTTCCTCGTCTTCGACGGGACGACCGCGCTGCCGGGCCTGCTGTCGGTCGACGACTCCTTCGCGGTCGAGCAGCGCGTGGCGGACTGGGGCCGTGCGGTTCCCGACTGGGCCCTGCTCGTGGCCGTGGTCGCGGTGGTGGCGGCCGTCCTCGCCGCACGCGGCGGGCGGCGCCGGGACCGGGGGCGCGCGGGGACGCCGGGGGAGCACTGAGACGCGCCGGTGGTACGCGACGCGAGGCGCTCCGCTTCCCGTACCACCGGTGAGCCGCAGGAGGGGGTTTCGTCCGGTCGCGACGGGGCGGGGCCAGGCCTAGCCTGGGAGTAACCGGTCGTCGTGAGTCTCCGACCCGGTCCCCCCTCCTCTTTCACTCCGTGGTGCGCGTCGGCCTTCGTGCCCCCACGGGTGGGGGTCCCGCGCGCCCCGCTCGAAGGTGAAGCCATGTCTCCCACCGTGCGAAGGGCGTCGAGAGCCGCCGTGTGCCTTGCGTTCGCGGCCGCCGGCGCCCTGTCCCTCGTCCAAGCCCCCGCGATGTCCGCGCCCCAGGCCCCGGTCGGCACCGGCTGGTACCAGATCAGGGCCAAGCACTCCGGCATGTGCCTCGACGTCGCCCACTTCAGCTACGGCCATGCCGCCGCCGTCGTGCAGGCCACGTGCGGGTCCGGCCACAACCAGCAGTGGCGCCTCCTGCCCCAGGGCGACAGCAAGTACAAGATCCAGGTCCGGCACTCCGGCATGTGCCTGGACGTCGCCTGGGGCAGCCGGCAACACGGCGCCCCGGTGGTGCAGTCGACCTGCAACGGCGGAAGCAACCAGGTGTGGTGGTTCGTGCAGCCGCCGGGGCGGGCCCCGCTCGTGGACACGTCCATCGGCCAGGTGCCGCAGACCAGGAACAGCGTCGGGATCGTCGTCGACCACACCGGGATGGTGCTCGACGTCGCCTGGGACAGCCTCGCTCACGGCGCCAAGATCGTGCAGGCCTATCCGCCGGGTGGGGAGCCCGCCATCAACCAGCAGTGGCAGTTCCTGCGCGCGCCCCAGTAGGAACGAAGAATGCCCCGTTCTTTCGAACGGGGCCTTCCCTCTGTGGCTGGGGCCGGGGTCGAACCGGCGACCTATCGCTTTTCAGGCGATCGCTCGTACCAACTGAGCTACCCAGCCACGAAGCTGTTTCCAGCTTCAGCGACTCTGACGGGACTTGAACCCGCGACCTCCACCTTGACAGGGTGGCGAGCTAACCAACTGCTCCACAGAGCCAAGCTTGTGTGCGATCACTAGTCTCTCACACGGTAATGCGTGCCCCCAACGGGATTCGAACCCGTGCTACCGCCTTGAAAGGGCGGCGT
Organism: Streptomyces sp. NPDC055815; assembly: GCF_053616475.1. Lineage (NCBI taxonomy): Bacteria > Bacillati > Actinomycetota > Actinomycetes > Kitasatosporales > Streptomycetaceae > Streptomyces > Streptomyces sp. NPDC055815. The sequence goes on from NZ_JBSHDU010000093.1 coordinate 28,274, forward strand.
CCTGGGCCACTAGACGATGAGGGCTAGAGGCTCACCTGCGCGCTTTCCAGCGCGTCGGGGACGTGAGAAGCATATGGGATGCCGGCCGCTATCGCCAAAACGGTTTCCGGCGGGGGGAGAATGGGCCCGTGCTGGAGATGACGCGCGAGGAGTTCGAAGAGCTTGTCGCCGAGGCCCTGGACCGGATCCCGCCGGAGCTGACCCGGCTGATGGACAACGTCGCCGTGTTCGTGGAGGACGAGCCCTCCGCGGACGATCCCGAGCTGCTCGGGCTCTACGAGGGGACGCCGCTGACCGAGCGCGGCGAGTGGTACGCCGGGGTGCTGCCCGACCGGATCACGATCTACCGGGGGCCGACGCTGCGGATGTGCGAGTCGCGCGAGGACGTGGTCGCGGAGACCGAGATCACCGTCGTGCACGAGATCGCCCACCACTTCGGCATCGACGACGAGCGGCTGCACGCGCTCGGCTACGGCTGAGGCTCGGGTCTCTTCGCGCGTGTCCCTTGTGGGGCCCGGGGAGTTGGGCAGTGCGACGCGTTCCGTTCCTGCCTGTTGTGTCCTGGAGGTGCCCCCGTGCGCCATTTGCCCACCCCGGTGAGATGGGCCGCCACCGCGCTGGCCGTCGCGGCCTGTGCCGGTCTGAGCGGCTGTATGAGTGTGAGCGACGAGGGGGCGAAGCCGGCGCCCGGCGCGTCCGGGGGGAAGCAGGGCGTGGCGGCCGAGGCCGACGGCGGCGGCGGAGACCGGGTCGGGGACGGCGGCTCGTGGAACGGCCGGCCGGACAAGGGCGGCTCCGCCCCGGCCGGTGCGGGCAAGGAGTCCCCGGTCCCCAGCGGCTCGCCGTCGGGCACGGCGAAGCCCTCGCCGGGCGCCGTCCTGCCGGCGGAGGGCCCCGGCGGGCCGTCGAAGACGCACCCCGCGGGCGGCGGCCACGAGGACCCGGGCTCCGGCCCGGGCGGTGGCGATGCGAACGGCGGCGGCAGCGGTGGCGGAGGGAACGGCGGCGGGGGCGGCGCCGGGGGCTCGGACGGCGGGCCCACGCCCACACCGCAGCCGACCGAGCCGAGCCCGGAGCCGACGCCCGAGCCGACCGTCGACCCGACGCCCGAGCCCACCCCGGAACCGACCTCGAACCCCACCGATCCGCCGCCGTCCGGCACCGACACCCAGATGGGTGCGATGCGGGCCGCGGACGGGCCGGGAGCGCCCCCGGAGCCGGCGGCATCCCCGCAGGCCGAGCCGGTGTGACGTAGTCCGATTTGCTATAGGCGGGGGAGAGTCCGTATGGTGGTAGATCGCTTGATCCTATTGCCCGGCGCCGACACAGAAGAGCGCCGCGTGGCGCGTACTCTCCCTAGCCGTGGCTGACCGCATTGAGGCGGTCGTTTGCGAAATCACGGAGTTGACGGGCGCGTGCCGAGACTCCGGAAGGTTTCGCATTTCGCATGTCCATTTTCAGTTCTGACCACGCCGTCATGCCCGAGAACGACGAGATCGTCGAGGCCGTAGAGGCCACCGAGACCGTCGCGATCGAGGCCGACGACACCGCCGAGGCGGTCGTCGAGGAGACCGTCTCCGACGAGCCCACCATCACCTTCGGCGACCTCGGTCTCCCCGAGGGCGTCGTGCGCAAGCTCGCGCAGAACGGCGTCACCACCCCCTTCCCGATCCAGGCGGCGACCATCCCGGACGCCCTGGCCGGCAAGGACATCCTCGGCCGCGGCCGCACCGGCTCCGGCAAGACCCTCTCCTTCGGTCTGCCGCTGCTCGCCACCCTGGCGGACGGCCACACCGAGAAGAAGAAGCCCCGCGGCGTCATCCTCACCCCGACCCGTGAGCTCGCGATGCAGGTCGCGGACGCCCTCCAGCCCTACGGCGACGTGCTCGGCCTCAAGATGAAGGTCGTCTGCGGTGGTACGTCCATGGGCAACCAGATCTACGCCCTGGAGCGCGGCGTCGACATCCTCGTCGCCACCCCGGGCCGCCTCCGCGACATCATCAACCGCGGCGCCTGCTCCCTCGAGAACGTCCAGGTCGCCGTCCTCGACGAGGCCGACCAGATGGCCGACCTGGGCTTCCTGCCCGAGGTCACCGAGCTGCTCGACCAGGTCCCCGAGGGCGGCCAGCGTCTCCTCTTCTCCGCCACCCTGGAGAACGAGATCGACACCCTCGTCAAGCGCTACCTGGTCAACCCGATCACGCACGAGGTCGACCCGTCCGCCGGTGCCGTCACCACCATGACCCACCACGTCCTCGTCGTGAAGCCGAAGGACAAGGCCCCGGTCACCGCCGCCATCGCCGCCCGCAAGGGCCGCACGATCATCTTCGTCCGCACCCAGCTGGGCGCCGACCGCATCGCCGAGCAGCTCCGCGACGCCGGTGTGAAGGCCGACGCCCTGCACGGCGGCATGACCCAGGGCGCCCGTACCCGCACCCTGGCCGACTTCAAGGACGGCTACGTCAACGCGCTCGTCGCGACCGACGTCGCCGCCCGAGGCATCCACGTCGACGGCATCGACCTGGTCCTGAACGTGGACCCGGCCGGCGACCACAAGGACTACCTGCACCGCTCGGGCCGCACCGCCCGCGCCGGCCGCTCCGGCGTCGTGGTCTCCCTGGCCCTGCCGCACCAGCGCCGTCAGATCTTCCGTCTGATGGAGGACGCGGGCGTCGACGCCTCGCGCCACATCGTCGGCGGCGCCGGCGCCTTCGACCCGGAGGTCGCCGAGATCACCGGCGCCCGTTCGCTGACCGAGGTCCAGGCCGACTCCGCGAACAACTCGGCCAAGCAGGCCGAGCGCGAGGTCGTCGACCTCACCAAGCAGCTGGAGCGCCTGCAGCGCCGCGCCGTCGAGCTCCGCGAGGAGGCCGACCGCCTGGTGGCCCGCGCCGCCCGCGAGCGCGGCGAGGACCCGGAGGCGGCCGTCGCCGAGGTGACCGAGGCCGCCGAGGCCGAGATCGCCGCCGCCGCCGTCGAGGCCGAGCGTGCCGCGAAGGCCGAGGAGCGCCGCGAGGAGCGTTCGACCTTCCGCGACGAGCGGGGTAACTTCGAGCGCCGCGACCGCGGTGACCGCGGTGGCTTCAACCGTGACGACCGCGGTGACCGCGGTGGCTTCCGCCGGGACAACGACCGTGGCGGCTTCCGTCGCGACAACGACCGTCCGTCGGGTGGTTTCCGTCGTGACGACCGTCCGTCGGGTGGCTTCAACCGTGACGACCGTGGCGGCCGTTCCTTCGAGCGTCGTGACGAGCGTCCCTCCGGTGGCTTCCGCCGCGATGACCGTCCGTCCGGTGGTTTCCGTCGTGACGACCGTCCGTCGGGTGGCTTCAACCGTGACGACCGTGGCGGCCGTTCCTTCGAGCGCCGCGACGACCGCCCCTCCGGCGGCCACCGCGGCAGCGACCGTCCGTTCAACCGCGACCGTCGCGACGACCGCCCCGCCGGTGGCTTCCGCTCGGGCGGCGACCGCCCGTACGGCCGTCGTGACGACCACCGCGGCAGCACCGGCTCGACCGGTGGCTCCTTCGGCCGCCGCGACGACAAGCCGCGCTGGAAGCGCAACGGCTGATCTCGCGTAGAACGCTGAGCGGGGCCCCGACGACACCCCGGGGTGGGTAGGGGCCCCCCCACAATTTTAAAGGGTAGGGAATAACGTACCCCCGCCCCGGGGGCCCGGTTAAACAAGCGCGAAAATGACAGGGGGGTGGGCCAG
>NZ_JBSHDU010000094.1:0-31671 GCF_053616475.1 Streptomyces sp. NPDC055815
GCGCCACCAACCGCTCCGGCGACAACGCGGACCTGATCAAGTGGGTCACGGACGCCAAGGCGGCCGTCGTCAAGGACAACTCGGTCGGCGACTACAAGGTGAAGCCCTCCGACGTCCCCGCCGACGCCGTCACCTCCTCCGGCTCCGGCCTGGACCCGCACATCTCCCCGGAGTACGCCAAGCTCCAGGTCCACCGCGTCGCCGAGAGGAACCACCTCACCGTCGCCCAGGTCGACAGGCTCGTCGCCCAGCACACCGACGACCGCATCCTCGGCTTCATCGGCGAACCCCGCGTCAACGTCCTCCAGCTCAACATCGCGCTCAAGGAATTGGCCAAGGGCTGATGGCCTTATCGAAGCAGCACGGGAGCCGGCGGATCCGGGAATGCCCCGGGTCCGCCGGCTCCCGCGGCACGACGGACGACACGCACTACACGCCCCACCCGAACTACACGCCCCACCCGAACTACACGCACCACACGAACTGCACGTACAAAGAGGAAGGCAGCACGCCGATGACGCGGGTGCTGGTGGTCGAGGACGACGCACAGCTCGCACGAGCGCTGGTGATCAACCTGCAGGCGCGCCGCTACGCGGTCGATGCGGCACCGGACGGTGTCACGGCCCTGTCCCTCGCCGCCGCCGAGCCGCCGGACGTGCTCATCGTCGACCTGGGTCTGCCCGACATGGACGGCGTCGACGTCATCAAGGCGTTGCGGCGCTGGAGCCGTGCCCCCGTGCTCGTGCTGTCCGCTCGCAGCGGCTCCGAGGACAAGATCCGTGCCCTCGACGCCGGGGCCGACGACTACATGACCAAGCCGTTCAGCATGGACGAGCTCATGGCCCGGCTGCGCGCCGCCACCCGCCGTGCGGCCGAGGCCCCGACGGCCGAACCTCTCGCGGGAGGCCAGGTCAGCACCGACGACTTCACCGTCGACCTGGTGGCCAAGAGGGTACGGCGCGCGGAACGTGACGTCCGGCTCACCCCGACCGAATGGCATCTGCTGGAAATACTGATCTGCAACCCCGGGCGGCTGATCAGCCAGCGCAGACTGCTCCAGGAGGTGTGGGGCCCGAGCTACAGCACGAAGACGAACTATCTGCGGGTCTACATGGCCCAGTTGCGACGCAAACTGGAGACGGATCCGTCGCATCCCCGCTATCTGATCACCGAACCCGGTATGGGCTACCGGTTCGAACCGTAGAGCCGTAGGAGAGACGCAGAACATGGGACGCGGAAAGCTGCGCATCTACCTGGGCGCCGCGCCGGGCGTCGGCAAGACGTACTCGATGCTCTCCGAGGGGCACCGGCGCGTCGAACGCGGTACGGACTGCGTCGTGGCCTTCGTGGAGCACCACAACCGGCCCCGGACCGAGGTCATGCTCCACGGCCTGGAGACGATTCCGCGCCGGACGATCGAGTACCGGGGAACGTCCTTCACCGAGATGGACGTGGACGCCGTCCTGGCGCGCCGGCCCGCCGTCGCGCTCGTCGACGAACTGCCGCACACGAACGTGCCGGGTTCGCGGAACGCCAAGCGGTGGCAGGACGTCGAGGAGCTGCTCGCGGCCGGCATCGACGTGGTGTCGACGGTCAACATCCAGCACCTGGAGTCCCTCGGGGACGTCGTCGAGGCGATCACGGGCATCCGGCAGAAGGAGACCGTCCCCGACGAGGTCGTCCGGCGCGCCGACCAGATCGAACTGGTCGACATGTCGCCCCAGGCGCTGCGCCGCCGCATGGCGCACGGCAACATCTACAAGCCGGACAAGGTCGACGCCGCTCTCTCCAACTACTTCCGCCCCGGCAACCTGACGGCCCTCCGTGAACTGGCCCTGCTGTGGACGGCCGACCGGGTCGACGAGTACCTCCAGGAGTACCGGACCGAACACCGCGTCTCCAAGATCTGGGGGTCACGGGAGCGGATCGTCGTCGGCCTCACCGGCGGGCCCGAGGGACAGACCCTGATACGGCGCGCGGTACGGCTGGCCGAGAAGGGCGCGGGCGGCGAGGTCCTCGCCGTCTACATCTCCCGCAGCGACGGCCTGACCTCGGCCTCCCCGAAGGAACTCGCGGTCCAGCGCACCCTCGTCGAGGACCTCGGCGGCACCTTCCACCACGTCGTCGGCGACGACATACCGGCCGCGCTGCTGGAGTTCGCCCGAGGCGTCAACGCGACCCAGATCGTGCTGGGCGTGAGCCGGCGCCGTTCCTGGCACTATCTCTTCGGCCCCGGTGTCAGCGCGACGGTCGCCCGCGAGTCCGGGCCCGACCTCGACGTCCACATCGTCACCCACGACGAGGCGGCGAAGGGCGGGGGACTGCCCGTCGCCCGTGGGGCCCGGCTCGGCAGGTCCCGGACGATCTGGGGCTGGGTCGTCGGCCTCGGCGGACCGGCCCTCCTCACCCTGATCCTCAGTTCGGCCGTGCCCGACGTGGGGCTGGCCAACGACGTCCTGCTCTACCTCACGCTCACCGTCGCGGCGGCGCTCCTGGGCGGACTCAGGCCGGCCCTGGCGTCCGCGGCCTTCGGCTCGGTGCTCCTGAACTGGTTCTTCACCCCACCGATCCACGAACTGACGATCGCGGACCCCCGCAACATCGTCGCGCTGGTGATCTTCGTGGGGGTGGCGATCTCGGTGGCCTCGGTCGTGGACCTGGCGGCGCGCCGCACCCACCAGGCCGCCCGGCTGCGGGCGGAGGCGGAGACGCTCTCCTTCCTGGCGGGCAGTGTGCTGCGCGGCGAGACGACCGTCGAAGCGCTCCTCGAACGGGTACGGGAGACCTTCGCCATGGAGTCCGTCGCCCTCCTGGAACGCCCCGACGAGACGGAGCCGTGGTCCTGCGTCGCCTCCGTCGGCCACCGTCCGTGCGACCGCCCCGACGCCGCGGACGTCGACATGCCCGTCGGCGACCACCTCTCCCTCGCCCTGGGCGGCCGGGTGCTCCCTGCCGAGGACCGCCGGGTGCTCGGTGCCTTCGCCGCGCAGGCCGCCGTGGTCCTGGAGCGGCAGCGGCTGGTGGGCGAGGCGGAGGAGGCCCGCAAGCTGGCGGAGGGCAACAAGATCCGTACGTCCCTGCTCGCGGCCGTCAGCCATGACCTCCGTACGCCCTTGGCGGGCATCAAGGCGTCGGTCTCCTCGCTCCGTTCCGCCGATGTCGAATGGTCCGAGGAGGACCGGGCGGAGCTTCTGGAGGGCATCGAGGACGGTGCCGACCGCCTCGACCACCTGGTCGGCAACCTGCTGGACATGTCCCGCCTGGACACGGGCACCGTCACGGCCGTCATCCGGGAGACCGACCTCGACGAGGTGGTGCCGATCGCGCTGCTCGGCGTGCCCGAGGAGAGCGTCGAACTCGACATCCCCGAGACGCTGCCGATGGTCGCCGTCGACCGGGGCCTCCTGGAGCGGGCCGTCGCCAACATCGTCGAGAACGCGGTCAAGTACAGCCCGCCCGCGCAGCCCGTACTCGTCTCGGCGAGTGCCCTGGCCGACCGGGTGGAACTCCGGGTCGTGGACTGTGGGCCCGGCGTCCCGGACGAAGCCAAGGACCGCATCTTCGGCGCCTTCCAGCGCTACGGCGACGCCCCGCGCGGCGAGGGGGTCGGTCTCGGCCTGGCGGTGGCGCGGGGGTTCGTGGAGGCGATGGGCGGCACCCTGACGGCGGAGGACACACCCGGCGGCGGGCTGACCATGACGGTCACTCTGCGCATGGCCGACGGAGCCTCGGCTGCAGCCTCTGTCCCGGACCTGGCGGCCGAGGCGACCACGTGACTGTCGCGTAAGGAGTGCGTCAGAGCCACATGCGGCGACGTCAGAGTCGCGTCAGCGGTACTGCCCCGGCCCTCTCTCCGCGGTTGTCATGGATGCCGTGCCGAACGCGGAATCGTGCGAGGTGCAGAGACACCGCGGGGAGTGCCGCGCCACGAAGTGAAAGGGGAGGCAGTGCCGAAGATAGTGGTCGGAGTGAGCGGGAGCCTCGGCTGCTTGACGGCTCTGCACCGGGCCGCTGACGAGGCCCGGTTGCGCAGGGCGGAGCTGTGGGCCGTCCTGGCCTGGGAGACGCCCGGCGGGGAGCTCGGCGGTCGCCACTCGGCTCACGTCTCGGCCGTGGCCCACTGCCGGGCGACGGCCGGCGAGCGGCTGCGTGAGGCGCTCGACACCGCGTTCGGGCACGGGCGACCGGAGGTCACGGTCCAGGGCGTCACGGTCTGGGGCCCGGGCGCCGCGCTCGTCGATGTGGCGCAGGACCCCGACGACCTCCTCGTGGTGGGCACCGGAGCCCGCGGCCCCCTGCGCCGTCTGGTCCGCCGCTCCGTCGCCCGGTACTGCCAGGCCCACGCGGTCTGCCCCGTACTGGCCGTGCCGCCGTCCCCGCTCCTCGCCACCTACGACACGACTCACCGTCGCAACCTCTGGCACCTGCCGCTCGACCCGCGCGAGGTCGCGTGACCCGCTGTCGGGTCGAGCGGCAGCACTGTCCGCGGTGATGCCGGCCGTCTCCTCGGCCCGCAAGGTGATCTGCGCGAAGGGGCGGCGTCAGACCAGTTCGGTGCGGCGGCCGCCTTCCGGTATGACCAGGGGTGTGCCGGCGACGGGGCAGGTGATGACCGCGGCGCGCAGGCCGAAGACGTCCTGGACCAGGTCGGGGGTGACGATGTCCGAGGGTGTGCCCGCGGCGAGGACGCGCCCGTCGCGCATGGCGACGAGGTGGTCGGCGTAGCGGCAGGCGAGGTTCAGCTCGTGGAGGACCATCACCACGGTGCGGCCGTCGGTGCGGTTGAGTTCGGCGACCAGTTCGAGGACGTCGACCTGGTGGGCCAGGTCCAGGTAGGTCGTCGGTTCGTCGAGCAGCAGGACCGGGGTGTCCTGGGCGAGGGCCATGGCGATCCAGACGCGTTGGCGCTGGCCTCCGGAGAGTTCGTCGATGGACCGGTTCGCCAGGTCCGTGGCCCCGGTGGCGGCCAGGGCGGCGTCCACGGCAGCCTCGTCGGCGGAGGTCCACTGGCGCCACCAGCGCTGGTGGGGGCTGCGGCCGCGGGCCACCAGGTCGCGGACGGTGATGCCGTCGGGGGCGCTGGGAGTCTGCGGGAGCAGGGCGAGGCGCAGCGCGAAGTCGCGGGCGGACATGCCGGCGATGTCCTCGCCGTCGAGATGGACGGTGCCGCCGGCCGGCTTGAGCAGGCGGGCGAGGGCGCGCAGGGCGGTGGACTTGCCGCAGGCGTTGGGACCGACGAGCGCGGTGACCTTGCCCGCGGGGATGGTCAGGTCGAGGTCCTCGGCGACGACACGGTCGCCGTAGCCGAGGCGCAGGCCGGTGCCGGTCAGGGCGGCGACGGTTTCGGTGAGCTGTGAGGTCATGTCAGCCTCCCTTTCCGGCCCGGTTGGTGCGGGCGAGGAGCAGTAGCAGGTAGGGGGCGCCGACGGCGCCGGTGAGCACGCCGACGGGCAGTTCGGTCGGGGCCAGGACGGTCCGGGCGGCCAGGTCGGCGAGGATGAGCACCACGGCGCCGGTGAGCGCGCTGCACACCATCGGAATCCCGGACGTGCCCGCCAGCCGGCGGGCGATCTGCGGTGCGCCGAGGGCGATGAACGCGATCGGCCCGGCTGCCGCGGTGGCGAGCGCCGTGAGGCAGGTGGCGAGGACGAGCAGCGCGATGCGGGCGTGCCGCAGGGGTACGCCGAGGCTGCGGGCGGTGTCGTCGTCGTACTGGAGGAGTTGGTACGGGCGGGCCAGCGCGACAGTCAGGGGAAGCAGGACCGCGAGGGCGAGCCCGGACCACTGGACGTGCTCGTAGCCGCGGCCGTTGAGGCTGCCGGTGAGCCACACCATGGCGCGGGAGGCCTGGTCGATGTCGGCGCGGGCGAGCATCCAGCGGGTGAGGGCGACCAGCGCGCCGTTGGCGGCGATGCCGACGAGAACGAAGCGGTAGCCGGTGATCGTGCCGTCCCGGAAGGCCAGCAGGTAGATGACGGCGGAGGTGAGGAGCGCGCCGACCAGGGCACCGAAGGGCACGGCCCCGAACGTTCCGGCACCGGCCGCGGTGACGCCGCCGATGAGGATGGCGCCGACCGCGCCGACGCCGGCGCCCGCCGAGATGCCGATGAGGTCCGGGCTGGCGAGCGGGTTGCGGGTGACGGCCTGGTAGACCGCGCCCGCAAGGCCGAACGCGGCGCCGACCAGGAGGGCCGTGAGGGCGCGGGGCAGCCGGAGTTGATGGATGATCAGGTCGGCGGCACCGTCACCGGTGCCGAGGACGGCGCTCAGGACCTCGTCGACGGGGATGGCGTACGTGCCGAGCGACACCGAGGCGACCAGGCCCGCGAAGCCCACCAGGAGCAGTCCGCCGACGGTGACGGCCACGCGGAGGCGCAGGGCCGCGCCGAAGGGGCCGAACTCCATGCGCAGGGTCGTCGGGCGCGGGGTGCTCATCGAGTGTGCTCCTTGAGCTTGCCGCGCTTGACCAGCGCGGCGAGGAACGGGGCGCCGAGCATCGCGGTGACCACTCCCGCTTCCAGCTCGCCGGGGCGGGCGACCATGCGTCCGACGACGTCGGCGGCGAGCATCAGCGTGGCGCCGCCGAGCGCCGAACAGGGAACCAGCCAGCGGGCGTCGGGCCCGGTGAACGCCCGTACGACGTGGGGGACGACCAGGCCGATGAAGGTGACCGGCCCGGCCGCGGCCACGGCGGCGCCGGTGAGCAGGATCACGGCGACGGCACCGAGCAGGCGGGTGGTCCGGACCTTGGTGCCGAGGGTGGTGGCGAGGTCGTCGCCGAGGGCGAGGGCGTTGAGGCGGCCGCTGAGTCCGAAGGCGAGCAGCAGGCCGACGACGATGAACGGCAGGAGCTGCACGCCGAGTTCCGCGTCGCGTCCGGCGAGCGAACCCACGGCCCAGAAGCGGTACTGGTCCAGGGTGCGGACGTCGAGCAGGACCAGGGTGTTGGTGCCCGCGTCGAGCAGCACGGTCACGGCGGCGCCGGCGAGGGCGAGCTTGGCGGGCGTGGCGCCGCCGTAGCCGGTGCCGCCGACGGCGTAGGCGACCAGGCCCGCGAGGGCGCCGCCGAGGAAGGCGAACCATATGTACTCGTACGAACTGGTCAGCCCGAAGGCGCCGATGCCGGCGGCGACGGCGAAGGCGCCACCCGAGCTGATGCCGATGAGACCGGGGTCGCCCAGCGGATTGCGGGTGATGTCCTGGGCGACGGCTCCGGCGGCGCCGAGCGCGAGGCCGACGAGGAGGCCCAGGAAGGTGCGGGGCATGCGCAGTTCACGGATGACGATCGCGTCTCCGTCCGTCCCGCCGCCGATCGCGTTCAGGACGTCGGAGAGCGGGACGGACTTGGTGCCGATGGCGAGCGAGGCGCAGACCGCGGCGACCAGTGCGGTGACGAGGAGGGCCGCGACGGTGGCGCGCTTCCCAAGGCGTGGGGGCTGGAGGGGCGGTGGGGAGGGATGGGGCGCGGCGGCCGCACCTTCGGCGACGGGCTTCACAGACACCTGCACAAGGTAAGGCATGCCTAACGGTTGTGTGTACGGGTACCCCACCGTATGGATCCGGTCACGGAGAGACGCTATCCTCACAGCGTCCTGATAGGTAAGCCTTGCCTAATCAGTAGTCCGTGTATGGGAGACCCATGAACACCCTCACCCAGCGCCGCCGGCCCGGCCGGTTCGCCGCTGCCCTGCTCACCGCGGCTCTGGCCTTCTCCGTGGCCGCCTGCGGAGGCGGCAGTGGGGACGAGAAGCCCGCCGACAAGCCGGCCGCCGCCTCCGACGCGGGCTTCCCTCGTACGGTCACCCACGACAAGGGCAAGACCGAGATCAAGGCGAAGCCCAAGCGCGTCGTGGCGCTGGACAACAGCCTGGTCGAGGCCGTCGTCGCGCTGGACGCCCCGCTCGTGGGCGGCATCGGTTCGTACCGCGACCAGAAGGGCTTCCCCCCGTACCTCGGTGACGCGGTGAAGGAGACCAAGGACGTCGGCCCGCTCGACAGCCCGAACCTGGAGGCGATCGCCGCCCTGAAGCCGGACCTCATCGTGTCGGCGACGGTGCGTCACGAGGACCTCTACGACCAGCTGAGCAAGATCGCGCCGACGGTCTTCGTGGCGACGACCGGCCCGATCTGGAAGGAGAACATCACCTTCCTGGGTACGGCGCTGGGCGAGGAGAAGAAGGCCGCGGACAAGCTCGCCGCGTACACGACGCGCGCGAAGAAGATCGGCGACGCGGTCAACGCGAAGAACCCCAAGCAGACCTACGCCCTGGTCCGCTTCCTCGACGGTCCCACGCGCATCTACCTGCCGAAGACCTTCAGCGGCATCATCCTGACCGACATGGGACTCGCGCGTCCGGCGAACCAGCAGGACCAGAAGGAGTTCAACATCGAGATCAGCGAGGAGCAGATCGCCCAGGCCGACGCGGACCACATCTTCGTCACCACCTTCTCGGGCGGTGCGGAGCGCAAGAAGAAGTTCGAGGCCAACCCGCTGTGGAAGCGCCTGAACGCCGTGCAGAAGGGCAACGTCCACGAGGTCGAGGACTCCGTCTGGATGACCTCCGTCTCGCTCCAGGGTGCCGACCTGGTGCTCGACGACATGGCGAAGATCTTCAAGGTCGACCCGGCGAAGTAGCCGGGGGCCGTTCCTGACGGGCCGGTGCCGGCGGCGTACGAGACGTACGACCGCGGGCACCGGCCCTCGCCGTGTGCGCGCCGCCGGCCCGGACGCCGGGGCGGCGGCGCTCAGTTCTCTTCCTCCAGCCGGCGGAGCCGCTCGGCGTCGCTGGTCCTCGGGCAGGTCAGGCACGACCGCTCGGGGGCGATCGTGTAGTACAGGCAGCAGCCGAGGCGGGTGCGGGTCGGATGGCGGCGCCCGTCGCGGCCCGTGAGCGTCCGGAAGTCGGCACCTCCCGGAAAGGGCGGGATCGCCGTCGGGAGCAGTTCCGTCGCCTCCCGCACCGCGCGCTCCTCCTGGTCAAGCATCCGTCCCAGGTACCAGACCCCGGAGAGCAGATCGTCGGCCACCATGCCCCACAGGGCGCGCGGTCCGCGCCGGACCGACGGGCCGATCGCGGCCAGGAGCGGACGTACGTGGTCGACGACCGCGGCCCGCAACTCGGCGCGCAACTCCTCTTCGTGCCCCACGATCCGGGCGCCGGCGGCGGCCGCCGCCGGGTCGGTCGGCAGGCATGCGAACGCCTGTCCGGGGACGATGCCGATCGCACCCGTCGCCAGGTCCACGCGGACGTCGCGCGGCGAGATGCGCGGCACGCGACGGTCCAGGTACCAGGCGCCGCTCATCAGGAGACTGACGGACCACAGGTAGTCGTGCAGTGCGCGCGAGGCGGCGACGTCCCTGCGGGGCGGCCGGCCGTGGCAGTCGGCGGAGCGAACCGCCGAGCCGTCGATGAAGGCGTCCAACACGCCGGGGACACAGGCGAGATCGCACCCGTCGGGCAGGACCGCGGCGGGATCGTCCACCGCCGCCGGGGCGACGATCCGGGCTTCGAGCGCGTCGCAGACGGCGATGACGCGCCGATAGGTGCCGGTGAGGGCCAACTCCCCGTCGAGGGGATCGGGCTCGGCCGTGTCCGATGGGGTGGCCAACGAGCCGGGACCCATCCTCATCGAAGCTCCTTCACGCCAGTTAGTGAGGTCAGGCTTACCTTAGCGGTAGCCGGGGTAGAGGGAGGTCGACACGCTCAGCAGGCCCCCGTTCAAGGGGCGTTGAACTCGCGACCAGCTTGATGTCTTAGGGATGCCTAACCTAACCTAGCTCGGTGTGGGGTCGTGGTGACAGTGCGCCATGGCGCCTCGCGTTCTCCGTCCCCCTCCCCGGAAGGCCCCGGCATTCCCATGCGGCTGTATCTGCTCGCCTTGAACCCCACCGACTCGGTCACCGAGGGGTTCCTCCCTGCAGCGGCCCGACTCGGCCTCGACGTCACCGTTCTGACGGACCAGCCGGACGCCCACCGCCGGGCCTACCCCGCGGTGGAGGTCCTGGACTGCGACGTACGCGACTTCCGTGCCGTCATCACCCGGGTCGCCACCCACCACCGGCCGGACGCGGTCTTCAGCAACAGCGACCACCTCCAGACACAGGCCGCGCTGGCAGCGGAGTACTTCGGCCTCCCCGCCAAGGACTGGCGGGCCGCGCTGCGCACCAAGGACAAGGCGCACCTGCGCCGCCACCTGGCCCTGACCGGCGCCGACACCGTTTGGTCGACCGAACTCCCGCCCGGCGAGGACCCGTCCGTACTCGCCGGACTCGACGTCCCCTACCCGTGCGTGCTCAAGCCGCGCGAAGGCGTCGCCAGTGAGGACGTGGTCCTCGTCCACGACCACGACGAACTCCTCGTGCGCTGCAAGGAGATACAGGCGAGGAGGCCCGAAACACCGCTCGTCGTCGAGGAGTTCCTTGAGGGCGAGCTGTACACCCTGGAGACGCTCGGTGACAGCAGCGCCCGGCACGTCCTCGGCGGTTTCCACACCGAGCTCTCGCCGCCGCCGTACTTCATCGAAGAGCGGCTGACCTTCGTCCCCGCCCACCCCGAACCCGTCGTCGCGCAGATCCTCGCCCAACTCGACGCCCTCGGCGTCGGCTTCGGCGCCTGCCACACCGAGTTCGTCGTGCACGAGGGCCGCGCCCGCATCATCGAGGTCAACTACCGGGCCATCGGGGACCAGTGCGACCTGCTCCTCGCCCAGCTCCTCGACATCCCGCTCTTCGAACACATCCTGCGCACCCACCTCGGCGAGCCGCTTCCCGCGGACCTCGGGGCCCGCACCGATGGCGTCGCCCGCCTCGACTACCCCTGCGCCGAAGCCGCCGGAACGCTTCGCTCCGCCCCCGGCCCCATCGACCTCGACACCGAGGGCGTGCAGCTGACCTACCGCCCGCTGCGCGAGATCGGCGAGCGGCACGAGCTCCACCACACCAATCGCGACTACCTCGGCGTGCTGCGGGCCACCGGCACCCACCAGCCGACCCTCGACCGCGTCGTCGCGGACTTCCTGGCCGCGCAGCGCTGGGAGATCACCCCGTGACGACCTACGCCGGGGCGGCCACCGGCCGGGAAACCGCCGAACGGGAAACCGTCGAACGGGAAACCGCTGAACGGGAAACCGCCGAACGGGACCTGATCCTCAGGGTCCTGTCCGCGCTGCTGCGCGAGGACGTCGTCGGGCTGCGCAGCCACGGCACCCTCGTCCGGCGGACGGACGGCCCGTGGCTGCGCCGCGCCACCGACGACGGCGACGCCCTGCTGATGCCGGTCGCCGAGGACGGCTTCCAGAGCGCCTACGCGGCCCGGCTCCCGCTGCTCGTACGGGAGTCGGACGACAGCCCCCTCACCTCGTACGACGAGATCCTCCGTGCTCTCAAGGCCCTGGCCGAGCCGGTCGACCACCCCGGCTTCGACGCGTACGCCGAGGAGTGCCGGCAGACCCTCGCCACCATGCGACTGCACGAGCGGACCCGCGAGGAGACCGCCGCACGGCTCGTCGACCTCCACGGGGACGACCCCGCCCGCTGGACCGGGTACGCCCACGGGCTCGCGCACGACACGCTCGCCGCCCGCCTCGACCACCCCGTGTATCCGACGGCACGTGGTCGCTCGGGCCTGGACGAGGAGCAGGTGCGGGCCTACGCACCCGAGTTCCACCCGCGTTTCCCGCTGCACTGGGTCGCCGTCCCCCACGAGGCCGTCACGGTGCCCGGCGGTGTCGACCGCTTGCCCGCCCGCTGGCCGTCGCCGGCCGAGCTGGGGCTGCCGGAGCTCTCCCGGACCCATCTCGCCCTGCCCGTCCACCCGCTCACGACGGGCGCGCCGCTGGACGAGGCACTGCGGGCGACCGGTCTGCACGGGCGGGCGGTGCCCGCCCCGCGCCCCCACCTGGAGGTCGTACCGACGCTGTCCATGCGGACCGTCGCCCTGGCCGACGAGCCCTCCCTGCACCTGAAGCTGCCGCTGGCCACCGCGACGCTGGGCCTGCGCAACCGGCGCACCATCAAGCCGGGAACGCTCGTGGACGGCGCCGCGGGGCAGCGACTCCTGGAGACGGTGATCGCTCGGGAGCCGCGGTTCGGCGAATCGATCCTGCTCGCCGACGAGACGGTGTACGCCCACGCCGGCCACGAACTCCTCGCCGTCCTGTGCCGCCGCTACCCGGCCGGCCTCGACGACGCCGTCGTCGTCCCCATGGCGGCGCTGCTGGCCGAGGCCCCCTGGGGGATCCCGGCACACGAGCGAAGCGGAGAACTCGGGGGAGGTCGAGGGCTTGGGGGAGGCCGGCTGGTGATCGACCACCTCGCGGACCGGTTCCACGGCGGAGACCCGGTGGCCCTGTTCGACGCCGTCCTCACCCTGCTGCTCGACTGGCAGACCGCGCTGTTCGGCTACGGAATCGCCCTGGAGTCCCACCAGCAGAACATCTCGCTCGTCCTCGACCGGGCGACCGACGGCAGCACCCGGCTCCGGCTGCTGCTGAAGGACAACGACGGCCCGCGCGTCGACATCCGCCGGCTGCGGGACACCCTCGGCTCCGAGGCTCCCGACCCGGCCGCCTTCGACGACGCCCGCATCTTCCACGACGACGACCGTCCCGTCACCGACCTGTTCACCACCATCACCGTGCACCTGTGCGCGGGCGCCTACGCCTTCGGCCTCGCTCGGCACGGCCGGGCCCCGCTCACGACGCTGCTGACGCTGGTACGGGACCGCCTCGACGAGGCCGTCGGACGACTCGGCACCGCTCCCGGCGAGCCCGGCGCCGTGCTCCGCGCGCGCCTCCTGGACGCGCCGGAGCTGCCGGTCAAGGCCATGGTCACCGCCGGAACGCTGCTGTCCAAGGAACGCTCGGGCGCCGCCGACATCAACAAGCACTACACCACCGGCCCCAACTACCTGAGGACGGCAGAACGATGAGCGCCACCGCCGCATCGCCGAACGGCACCGCCACAGCCGTCGTGTCCGCGACGCGCTCCTTACAGGACCGCCGGCGCGTGCATGCCGTAGCGGGCTGCTACTTCGTCGCGTCCTTCGCCGCCCTCGGCCTGCCGCCCTTCCTCACCGAGATCCTCCCGGAGCTCGGCGACCCCACGGCCCGCTGGGCCGGCGTGCTCTACATCGTCCCGACCGTCTTCGGAGCCATCGGCGCGCCCTTCTGGGGCCGCCTCGCGGACCGCTACGGCCGCAAACGGCTGCTGCTGCGCGCCCAGCTAGGGCTAGCCTTATCGTTCCTTCTCGCAGGCTGGGCCGACTCGCTCGCCACCTTCACCGCCGCGCTCGTCGTCCAGGGCATCCTCGGCGGCACCTTCGCCGCGTCCAACGGCTACCTGGGCGCGACACTGGAGGGGCCTGCCCTCTCGAAGGCGCTCACGCTGATGCAGGGTGCGGCGCGCGCCGCCCTCGTCTTCGCACCGATCGTCGTCGGCTCCCTGTCGCCCTGGCTCTCTCCGCACCGGCAGTACGCCCTCCTTGCGGTGCTGCCGCTCACGGCCGCCCTGCTGATCTGTGCGCTGCCCGAGTCGAGGGGCGGGCGCGCCGAGGAGGCGACCGCGCGGAAGGACGTACCGGCAGCGGACATGGGACCGGAGACGGCACTCGTACGGGAGTCGGCACAGGCACCGGAATCGGCACCGGAGACGGCTTCCGCACAGGCACCGGTAGCACCACCAGTGGCGCCGGGCACCTCTCTGCGGGCCCTCTACGCCCTGGAGTTCGCCTTCGTCTTCTCCACCGTCATCTCCTTCCCGTACCTCGTCTCGCTGATCGAGGAGCGGCTCCCCGGCACCTCCCCGGCGGTCTCCGGCGTCCTGTTCGCCCTGCCGCACCTGTGCTACCTGGTCACGGCGATGGCTGTGCACAAGAGGTTCCACCGCCGCCCCCGCACCGGTCTCGCCCTCGGCTTCCTCTGTATCGCGCTCGGTCTCGCCGGACACGGCGTGGCCGACTCGCCGACCGCCCTCATCGCCGTACGTCTCCTGCTCGGAGCCGGTCTGACCCTCGGGCTCGTCTGCCTGTCCGTGCTGGCCGCCGACTGCGCCAAGGGCCGGGCACCCGGCGGCATGTTCGGCTCGCTCGAGTTCTTCTCGAAGGCCGGTGCCGTGGCGGCGGGCATCGCCGCCGCCGCAGGCAACAGCTGGTTCGGGCCGGCCGCTCCGGTCCTCACGGGCACCGCCGTGGCGTTGGCCACGATCGTTCCCACCGCTCTTCCTCTCATGAACCCCCTCCGCACTCGCTGGAGTCGTTGATGTCGCTTCTGCGGACCCTGGGCGCAGCCCGCCGCCCTGTCGCCCCCCACGAACTGCCCGACGCGGACACGGTCGTGGCGCACACCCTCCTGAACTGCCTGCTGCGCGAGGTCTCCGGACCGGAGCACCAGACGGCCGCGAGCGAGGGTCACCTCCTGCTGCGCCTGCCCCGCTGCGGCGTGCTGCTCCGGGTGGCCCTGCGCCGTAAGTCGCTGCTCGGCGCGCACCGCTTCACCGGTCCCGTCCACGAGCAGCGCGACGGCGCATGGGAGCGCATCGACTGGCTGCGCCTGGCCGGACACGTACGGGACGAGCTGTCGTGGGGGGGCCGGGGGGGGCCCGCGCGAGTAGAAAGACCAAAAAGACACACACCCCCCGCCCCGGCGGCCGCGCGCGCCCCCCCCGCCTCCCCGGGCCCCGCCCCCGCGCCGCGCCCGGCCGCTGGGGCCCCCCCCTCCGGGCGGCCCCGGCCCGCACCCCCCCGCCCCCTCTTGTGTTGCCCCCCGGGGGGCCCCCACGACGAGTTCCTCGACCAGATCGCCTCCAGCCACCGGGCCGTCACGGCCGGTCTCACCGCCCGGGCCGCCGGCGGCGTCGCCGAGGACACCTACCTCGCCTCCGAGCAGTCCCTGCTCTTCGGGCACCGCTTCCACCCCACCCCCAAGGCCCGTACGGGGGACGCCGCCTCCTGGCGCGCGTACGCCCCCGAGGCGGGCGCCGTCTTCCCGCTGCGCCACCTCGCCGTCCGCGAGGGGCTGGTCATCGAGGAGTCCGCCCAACCCGAGGCCACCGCACCACTCGACCGGCTCGCCGACGGTGTACCGCAGGGCTACCGGCTGCTGCCCGCCCACCCGTGGCAGTACGAGCTGCTCGGCGACCACCCCGCGCTGCGCGCCGCCCTCGACCGCGGCGACATTCTGGACCTGGGGACCGGCGGTGCCCCCTTCGGCGCCACGGCGTCCGTGCGCACCCTCTTCGACGGTGACACGTTCCTCAAGTTCAGCCTCAACATCCGGATCACCAACTGCCTCCGCAAGAACGCCAGTTACGAACTGTCCGGCGCCGTGGCCCTCACCCGGCTCCTCGCGCCCGTCCTCGACGAGCTGACCGACAGGTTTCCCGGCAGCGCCATGCTCCGCGAGCCCGCCTACCGCAGCCTCGCCCTGCCCGGCCCCGACGGCAGCCCCGACCTCGCCCTGCTCGAAGGCTTCGGCGTGATCGTCCGCGAGGGACTCGCCGCCCGGCTCCTGCCCGGCACGACCCCGCTCCTCGCGGCCGCCGTCGCCGACGAGTACCCGAGCGGGCCCGGCCACATCTCGCGCCTCCTCGACGGCGCGGGCCCCGACACCGCGCTCGCCTGGTGGGACGCCTACCTCAAGCTCCTCGTCCCGCCCGTCCTGGCCGCCTACTTCGACCACGGCCTGGTCCTGGAGCCCCACCTGCAGAACGTGGTCGTGTGCGTGGACGACGACGGCATGCCCGCCCAGGTGCTCTTCCGCGACCTGGAAGGCACCAAGCTGGTGCCCGAGCACCACGCCGACACCCTCGCCGCGCTGCCGCCCGAGGTGGCCGGCCCCATGACGTACGACGCGGAACGCGGCTGGGACCGCGTCGCGTACTGCCTGTTCGTCAACCACATCGCCGAGATGCTGGCCGCCGTCGCCGATCTGCACCCGGAGACCGAGCCCGCGCTGTGGACCAGGGTCCGCGTCACCCTCCAGACGTACGCCGACCGCCACGGCTGCCCGCCCCGGCTCGCCGCGCTCCTCGCCGGCGTGCCGCTTCCCGCCAAGACCAACCTCCTCACCCGCTGGGAGCGCAAGGCCGACCGCGAGGCCGGCTACGTCCGCCTGTCCTCCCCGCTCGCCGAGGCCGTACTGTCCGACTCGGCCGACGACTCGTGGAGCAACGCCCGATGACCACCCCCACCCGCGCCGTGCGCGACCACGTCCTCGACCTGGCCCCCGACGGCCTGCCCGCCTACGTCTACGACCTTGCGGCGCTGCGCGAGCACGCCACCGCCGTGCGGGCCGCGCTGCCCGAGCGCGTCGAGCTCTACTACGCCGCCAAGGCCAACCCCGAGCCGGAACTCCTGGCCGCGCTCTCCCCGTACGTCGACGGGTACGAGGTGTCGTCGGGTGGTGAACTCGCCCACGTGGGCCGCGCCGTGCCCGGCCGGCCCCTCGCGTTCGGCGGCCCCGGGAAGACCCCGGCCGAGATCACCGCGGCCCTGGACCTCGGAGTGGAACGCTTCCACGTCGAAAGCCTCCACGAGCTGCGCATCCTCGCGGACCTGGCCGCCCGCAGGGCCCCGGACACACCCGTCGGCGTACTGCTCCGCTTCAACCTGCCGCTGTCCGCCGCCTCCCTGGAGGGCAGCTCCCTCGCCATGGGCGGCCGGCCGACCCCGTTCGGCCTCGACCCGGCCGACGCCGACACCGCCGTCGCCCTGCTGACCGGCGGCACGCTGCCACGCCTGCGGTTCCTGGGCGTCCACGCCCACCTGGCCAGCGGCCTGGAGGCCGAGGAACAGATCGGCGTCGCCGAGTCGGTGGTCGGCTGGGCCACCGGGCTCGCCGCCCGGCACCGCGTCCGCCTGTCCGAGGTCAACGTCGGCGGCGGCATGCACGTCGACTACACGAGCCCCGACAGCCGCTACGACTGGTCCACCTACGGCAAGGGGCTCGCCCGCCTCGTCGAGGAGCACCCGGACCTGACCCTGCGCATCGAGCCGGGCCGTGCGCTGACCGCCTACTGCGGCTGGTACGTCACCGAGGTCCTGGACGTGAAGCGCAGCCACGGCGAGGAGTTCGCCGTCGTACGCGGCGGCACCCACCATCTGCGCACGCCCGCGACCAAGGGTCACGACCAGCCCTGCTCGGTGCTACCCGTGGACGCCTGGCCGCACCCGTGGCCCCGGCCCGCCGCCGGATCCGACACGGTCACCCTCTCCGGCCAGCTGTGCACCCCCAAGGACCTCCTCGCCCGGAACGTGGCGGCGCCGGGGCTACGGGCGGGCGACCGGGTGGCGTTCGCCCTGGCGGGGGCGTACGCGTGGAACATCTCGCACCACGACTTCCTCATGCACCCCCGGCCGGGGTTCCACTTCCTGTAAGGCCCAGTCGGTTCGGTCGACGTCGTTCACGCCGGGCCCGGCTTCTTGGCGTCGATGTCGGAGATCAGGCCCTCGATGAGGGTCCTGATCTCGTCGCGAATGGGGCGGACGGCCTCGACGCCCTGCCCGGCGGGGTCCTCAAGCTGCCAGTCGAGGTAGGTCTTGCCGGGGAAGTACGGGCAGGCGTCGCCGCAGCCCATGGTGATGATGTAGTCCGAGGCCTGGGCCGCCTCGACGGTCAGCACCTTCGGCGTCTGGTCCGAGATGTCGATGCCCAGCTCGGCCATGGCGGCCACGGCGGAGGGGTTGATCCGGTCGCCCGGAAGGGAGCCCGCGGAGCGGACCTCGACGCGGTCTCCGGCCAGGTGGCGCAGGAACCCGGCGGCCATCTGGGAGCGGCCGGCGTTGTGGACGCAGACGAAGAGCACGGAGGCGAGCGGAGCGGTCATCGGTTCTTCCTCGGGGGCAGGGAGGGGGCGGGGGAGGGACAGGCTCAGGGGCGGGGACCGGAGGGTTCCAGAGGTCAGCCCAGGCTGGTATCAGCTCCGAGTGATATGAGATTATCAGTCCATGATGACGTCAGTCGATACTGATCTGATCCGGGTACTGGGTGACCCCCTGCGCCTCCAGATCGTGACCCTGCTCGCCCGCGAGACGCTGTGCACCACCCACCTCGTGGAGGAGACCGGTGCCAAGCAGACCAACCTCTCCAACCACCTGAGAGTGCTCCGCGAGGCAGGGGTCGTCGAGACGGAGCCGTGCGGCCGGTTCACCTACTACCGGCTCAGGCCGGACGTCATCGAGGCCCTGGCCGGTCAGTTCGCCGACCTGGCCGCGGCCGCCCGCGCCAACGCCGACACCAAGAGAGCCTGCCCGTAACGCTCTCACCTCACCTGCCGAGGAGTACCCGCCCGTGACCGCCCCCCAGCCCGCTGCGAGCGACGCCACAGCCACCGACCCGTCGCCGCAGCCCGCGCCCGGCGCCACCCCGCCCCGTACCCCGCTCGCCGCTCGCGCGGCCGCCGAGCTGGTCGGCACCGCCGCCCTGGTGGCGATCGTCGTCGGCTCCGGCATCCAGGCCACCCAGCTCACCGACGACGTGGCGCTGCAGCTCCTCGCCAACTCCACGGCCACCGTCTTCGGCCTCGGCGTCCTGATCGCCCTCCTCGGGCCGGTCTCCGGAGCGCACTTCAACCCGGCGGTCAGCCTGGCCGAGTGGTGGACCGCCCGCCGCGGCGGCGCGGGTGTGACCGGGCGCGAGCTCGCCGTCCACGTCCCGTCGCAGATCGTCGGCGGGATCCTCGGCGCGATCCTGGCGGACGCGATGTTCGGGGAGCCGCTGGTGAAGTGGTCCACGCACGACCGCTCCGCCGGGAACCTCCTGCTCGGCGAGGTCGTGGCGACCGCCGGCCTGATCCTGCTGATCTTCGGCCTGGCCCGCACCGACCGGCTCCGCTTCGCGCCCGTCGCGGTCGCCTCGTACATCGGCGCGGCCTACTGGTTCACCTCGTCCACGTCCTTCGCCAACCCGGCCGTGACGATCGGCCGCGCCTTCACCGACACCTTCGCGGGCATCGCCCCCGCCTCGGTCCCCGCGTTCATCGGCATGCAGATCATCGGCGCGGCCGCCGGCCTGGCCCTGGTCGCGGTCATCTTCATGCGAGGGAAGACGGACGCCGAGTGACGCACGCCGTGGACGCGGCGGTGATCGCCGGCGGCCACCACCTGCGCCGCCTGGGCCTGGACTCGGCCATCTGGCCCTGCTCGGTCTGCGCGGCCACATCCCGACGGCCGGCACCCAGGCGATCGGGGACCCCCGCCTCCACCGCTTCGGGTACGGAGACTGGACCGGCCTCGCCTCCGCCACCCTCATCGGCGCGGCCCGCGCCCTTGCCGAACTGCTGCGCTCACAGCGGGGCGGGCCGCGCGGTGGTCAGTCGTGCCGGGCGACCTTGACGGCGGAGACGAGAAGGACCACGGCCAGGGCGGGAACCAGCAGAAGATCCGGGACCACCCCGAGCAGCAGCCCGCCCACCGCCGCACCGGCACCGCCGCGAAACGCGCGGGCAATGCCGCGAGGACCACGACCAGGCTCATCGCCTTGTTCAGGATCACGGCGGACAGCGCGGCGAAACCGAACAGGCCGATCAGCAGCGGCAGGCGGAACTCCGCACCGCCGAGGCCGATCATCCCGCCGAGAACGCCGACGGCCGCGCCCGCGCCGAACACCCACGGGGCTGAGTAGGTCGACGTCGCAACGAGGTCCTTGTCCACGGCCATGACGACGATCCTCGTATTCCCCACACCTCGCCCGCCACGGGCCGGCCCATCCTTGGGGGAAAGGCACCGGCAACCCGCGCGCAGTTGGTGGGGAGCTCCGAATCCCCGACGGGGCGTCAGCCGCTTCTACCCGGGCGCGTCGGCGCCGTTCTGCGCCGAAGCGAGGTCGGCGAGAGACTTCCCACCTACACGCCGGACCTGACCCAACAGGAGGGCATCTGGTCGCTGGTCAAACGCGACATCGGCAACCTTGCCGCCGTCGACCTGGGCCGGATCGCCAGGGCCGTGAAGCGCAGGCTCAAGCAGATCCAGTACCGCCCGGATTTCATCGACAGCTGCCTTGCGGGCACCGGCCTCATCACGGACCACTGACCGGCGCTGCAGTTTCGTCAGTCGCCGTAGTACCGGTCGTAGACGGCGGAGCGCTCCTCCACTGAGAAGCCCTCGAATTCACCGTCAGCCTCGAGCTCGCGCAGTCGATCCAGTGCCGCCGTCGCAGAAGGTGCACGGTGGGCCGAGAGGTGGGCCTTCGTCGCGTCGAGCCCGTGCCCAAGCAGGAACTCGATGTCGATCGAGCACGCTGCGTCGAAGCTGGCTTGCTTCGCACTCCAGATCAGGAGCACGTCGTCGAGGTCGCCGCTGGTGAACAGCTGGAAGCAGCAGAGCCTCATCAGCTCAGTGTCGCCCTCGCCCTGGGCGCGTCGCTCACGCGCCGTGTGCTCTCTGAGGAGTGCACGTATCTCGTCGAGGTCCGCGCCGACGGGGCGAAGCCCGTAGCGGCGCCAGCATTCCTTGACATCCATCGCTGGTCTCCTTGGTCGTCCGGCCCGGCCCGTGGCCCATAGGCCCCACCCATCGCCGTTCGGTCGGACGACGGCTCCTCTGCCGGTCACAGTATGCACACCGAGGGCCAGCCCGTGGGGCGGCGGCCACCGGCGCAGGTGACCGATGGCCGACGCCACCCGACATCACCCCATCAATTCGAGTAGTGCGCGCTCGACCGGCGCAGCGGTCGGACACTGCGTCTCTGGAGCGGGTACGGGCCGGGGCCCGGCGCGGCGAGCGAGGGCCCGATGCGCCGTTGCACGGGGCGGCTGTTCGTGATCGCGCTGGACGCCCGGCTCGCCGGCGGTTCGATCAGCCGGAACGCGGTGTTGCCCACCACGGTCCTGCTGCCGCGGGCCGCCCGCGCGGAGGAGACCGGCGACCAGGTGGACGAGCAACTGGTCGTCCGCCGTTCGAGCCTCACCCCGCGCCGAGCGGACCTGCCGGTCCGGGAGCCCCGGCGGGCGTACATCTCGCTGACGAGTCGTCGACAGCCGCGTAGCACTTGAGGACTATCCCCCGTCCGTAGGGAGGCGGACTTCTCGACCGAGAGGGAACCCCGTCCCGACCTCGTCGTCTTGGTTCTCGTGTCGACTTGATCGTCGAGCCGACACGAGGAGGGTTGTGATGGCAGGTCAGGTACGTGAGACGAGGCGGGCGAAGGCATCGGCGCCGGAGTACCAGGGTGCTCTCGAATCGTTGTCGGTGAACGCCTCACTGCCCGAGGTGCTGGCCCGGGGCATGGAGGAGCTGCGTACGGCGGAACGGGCCGGGGACCGGCGGGAGGAGGCGCGCTGCGGGCTGGCCGTGGCGGAGGCCTGCCGCAGGCTCGGGCGCATCGAGGAGGCCGACCGGGCGTGGAAGGCGAGCTACCGGGCGGCGCGTTCGGCCGGTCACGAGGGGGCCATGGCGTGGGCTCTGTGGAGTGGCGGCACGCTGGCCCGACAGCGCGGCGCGTTCAGGCTGGCGTACCGGTTGCTGAGGCTGGCCGCCGAGACGGGCGAGCGGGGCGGTGACGTCGTCGTGCGCGGCTACTCGCTGGCGGGGCTCGCCGAGACCGGGCGCATCCAGGGCGACTACGCGTCGGTGAGGAGGCTGCACGAGCAGCTGCTTGCCGAGGCCCGCCGCCGGGGCGAGGCCCGGCACACGGTGTGGGCGCTGGAGGGCATCGCGCAGATGCACCGCAACACCGGCGCATACGACGAGGCGCTGGCCCTGTTCGAGGAGGCGGCCGACACGGCGTCCCGAGCCGAGGACCGGCGCGGGTGGGCATGGGCGCTGCGCGGCATCGCGGACGTGGTGTCCGTGCGCGACGCCGACGTGGAACGAGCCCTGTCGCTGCTGTCGCAGGCGGAGGAGGCCTGCCGGGAGATGCGGTTGTCCAGCGCGCTCGCGTACAACCACAAGATGCGCGGCAACGTGCTGTACCGGGCGGGCCGCTACGAGCAGGCCCGTGAGATGTACGCGCTGGCCCTTGAGGAGTTCCAGGAGATGGACGAGCCGCGCGGGACGGCGCTGTCGCGACTGGGCCTGGTCAAGGCCTCCGCCCACCTGGGCCGTGAGGCTGCGCACACGGCCGCGGACCTGGCCGAACTGCGCGCGACGCTGGACCGAATAGGGCTGCGGCATGCCCGGGACATGGTGGACAAGGCAGCGGCCGAACTGGGAGTCGGGCCGCTGCCGGACCACTTCGGCCACGGGCAGGGCGCCGCGAGGCCCGTGCTGCCGGCGGTCGGGGCCGAGGCGCTTCAGGCGGCCGATGTGGAGGGCCTGAAGTGAGCGCCGTCCCGACACCGCTGTCGTCGGGCGCCACAGCCGTGGCCAGGGTGCGTTCGTCTCGTGATCACGACATGGGTCGCGGGTCTGATCACGACGTCGATCACGACGTCGATCACGACGCAGCGCCGGCCCGTGTCCTTGAGCGTTGTCGTGAACTCGTCCGGCCTGCGCTGGTAGAGGCGGTGGGCAGCCTCCATCCGTGGACCGGTGAGATGGCGGCGTACGCGCTGGGCTGGTCCGACCTGGCCGGTACTCCGGATTCCGGCGGGTCCGAGGGCAAGGGAGTGCGCCAGGCGCTCGCCGTGCTCGGGGCGGAGGGGGTCGGGGCTGATGGCGCGGAGGCCGTTCCCGGTGCCGTGGCCGTCGAACTCGTGCACACCTTCTCGCTCCTCCACGACGACATCATGGACGGCGACGCCCTGCGTCGGCAGCGGCCTGCGGTGTGGAAGGCGTACGGGACCGGCCCGGCCGTTCTCGCCGGCGACGCGCTTCTCGCCCAGGCCGTGACCACCCTGGCCGAGGCCCCGGGCCGGCACGCGGCGGCCGCGGTCCGCTGCCTCTGCCGGACCCTGAACGCGCTGGTGTCCGGCCAGGCGCAGGACCTGCGCTTTGAACACCGTCCGTGGGACGGCCCCGGCGCAGTCGGACTGGAGCAGTACCGGTCGATGGCCGAACACAAGACAGGCGCCCTGCTGGGCTGCGCCGTGGCGCTCGGCGCGGTCCTCGGCGGCGCCCCCGACCGGACCGTGACCACGCTCGAACGGGCGGGCCGCCATCTCGGCCTCGCCTTCCAGGCGGTGGACGACATCCTCGGCATCTGGGGCGACCCCGCCGTGACCGGCAAACCCGTCTACGCCGACCTGCGCAGGGGCAAGAAGACCTACCCGATGCTCGCCGCACTGGCCGGTGGAGGCAGGGCCGCGCACGAACTGGCGGCGCTGCTCGACCCTCCCCAGAAGCTCGACCACGAGGCCGCCGCACACGTAGCGGCACTCGTGGAGGAGCTGGGCGGGCGGACCGCGACCCGCGACGAAGCGCGCCGGCACCTGGACACCGCCCGCCGCGCGCTGCGCGACGCGTCCCTCACGCGCAGCGCCGTACAGCAGTTGGACAGGCTGTTCACGTACGTGCTCGACCGGAACAAGTGATCACCGTTCCGCGCTTACGAGCCACAGCCCCGTGGTGGTGTCATGGTGGCCGGCGCGCGTCCGACCTGGCAGCTGCCCGTGCCCGCCCCCCGGCCATAGGACCGGCGATGCCGGTCCTATGGCCGGAGACGCCTGGCACAGGGGCTGTCAGGCCCATGCCCCGTGCGAGCGGTCTCACGAGGTCTTCCTCATCTTCCCGACTGGAGGGCGCCCCAGGTTCCGGAACCGACGATGCCGTCGACCGTCAGAGCACGTGAGGACTGGTAGTCGCGCACGGCCTGGTCGGTGCCCGGACCGAAGGCGCCGTCGATGGCCACCGTCCGGCCGAGCGCGGCGGTCAGGGCACGCTGGAGTCGCGTGACGGCTTCTCCCGTCGAGCCGCTCTGGACGGTGGGGGTGGTCCCGCGGGACAGCAGGGCGGTCCAGGTCTTCGGCCCGATCACTCCGTCCGCGGTGAGACCTGTGCCGCTCTGGAAGTTCTTTGTCGCGGTGGTCGTGGCGGGGCCGAACGCCCCGTCCGGGGTGCCCGGGTCGTATCCAGCGGCTTTGAGCAGGCACTGGGCCGCCTTGACCTGGTCGCCGGTCGAGCCGCTCTGGACCGTCGGGTACGTGGTGAAGTCGAGGTTCGTCCCCGTGCAGTCGGTCGCGGGCGGTGTGCCCGTACCCACGTCCAGGTAGTCGCGGTCGATGTTGATCGAGTAGCCGCCGTAGGACTCGGTGACCTCGCCCGCGTACTGGTGGATGCGCTGGTGGCCGGCCCAGTAGGTGGACGGCACGTAGGAACCGGTGTTGGTGTCGGCGGCGCTGTTCCACCAGGCGTAGAAGATGTGGTCGACCCGCGTGTAGGCGCTGTTGCCGTACTCGCTCGCGGCGTCCTTGATGCCGGAGGACGCGCTGGAGTAGAAGCCGGAAAGATAGCCGCCGCTGTGCAGCCGCTCGGTCCAGCCGGACAGGTACGACAGCACGGCAGCCTTGCAGGAGGCCGTGGAGGCGTATCCCTCGATGTCGCTGTAGACGGCGCTGCCCGCGGGGATGCCGAGGTTCGCCGCGGCGGTGAGGGCGGCCGCCGCCGCGGTGACCCCCTGGGACTTGGCCGTGGCGGGGTCGGTGGACATCCTCAGCGAGAAGCTCGTGCACGGGGCCTGGCGGCCGACGTCGATGGGGATCAGCCGCCATCCGTTGCCGGTCTGACTGGTCACCCAGCTCGCGGTCAGGTTCGGCTGCGCGCAGCCGCGGAAGGAGCCGCTGATGTAGACGCCGACCGCGCTGTACGGCGAGCCGGCCTGCCAGGCGTTCATGGCGGCCTGGGAGGGCGCGGCGCAGGTGTCGAAGCCCTTGCCGAGGTAGCTGCCGGGCTGCGGGCCGGCCGCGGCCAGGGGAGTGGCGTCGGGGCGTTGGGCTGTACGGGGCAGCTCGGTGCGCCTGGCACCCGGGGTGAGTTCGGCCGAGGCCAGGACGTCCCGCACCAGATGCTCGGTCGCCGGGGTGTGGGCGGCGGTGACGAGCACACCGGCGTCCTCGACCGCGATCTGGATGGTGTCGTTGCTGGACACGGCGGCCGGGGCGGTGGCCTTGCCGCGTGGAGTCCGTGCGGTCGCCGCTGTCGCCCGTCCGGCGGAGCGGGCGGTGAGGGGCTCCACGACGACGCCTGCCGTACGGCCCACGAGGTGTGCGGGGCAGTCGCTCTCCTGCGCGGGCTCGCCCAGGTAGACGGCGGGTCGGTCGAACCGGAGGCAGGCCCGAGGATTCTCGGCCAGATCGACGACCTGCCAGTCGGCGGGCACCTCGATGCGGTAGCCGTGGTAGCTGACGGCCTGTCGGCCGGCCCCGGGCGGGGAGGCGGCAGAGGCGGATCCGGGCGCGGCGAACGCGCCGACGCCGGCGAGCACCGCCAGCGTGGCCGTTCCGGCACGGACGCGCCAGGGGATGCGGGAGGACATCAGGGCACTCCTACTCGGTGCGGGGAGGGGAGAGAGTGATGGGGCGGGTCTGTTCGGGGGCCGGAGCCCGGCCGCGCGCCTCGCGGGCGGTGCGGGCGGTGCGGGCTCTCCTCCGGGCCGGAGCCGGTCCGGAGGAGAGCCCGCGGTCCGTGTCGTACGTACAGGTCAGATACCGCAGTTGGGCGCGGACCAGGAACGGCTGGTGCGTCCGTCCACGTGGGTGTGGTCGTCGTGGCCGGGGTAGCCGGGGCCGAAGATGCCGCCGAAGCCGTGATAGCGGGCCCGCTGGGCCAGCGTGCACAACGACGGGCTGCCGGTCAGGTCGGCGGCATCACCGTACAGGTGCCGACTGTTCGAGGCGCCGCCCACCGCGCTGTTGCAGGCGTACGAGCGGAATCCGCTGGTCACGGTCAGCGGCACGTCACCCAGGGCGTGTCGCATGGCTTCCAGCTTCCACATCGTCTGCAGGGCGTTGGCCTTGGCCGTCGCGGCGCTGACCGCCCCACCGGACCAGTCGGAGTTGCACCTGTTCAGTTCGGCGTAGGTGAAGTGGATCGGGGTGCAGTCGGCGTCCTGCAGAGCGTAGATCTTGCTGAACGTCTGGGAACCCGCGATGCCGTCCGCGGACAGACCGTACGCCTGCTGGAATCGGGTCACCGCGGCCTTCGTGGCCGGGCCGAACGAGCCGTCGACGGCGATGACCTCGCCGTACGCCGCGTGTCCGGCCACGCGGATCTGAAGCTGCGTCACGTCGGAGCCCGACATGCCCTCGGACAGGGTGCGGCCCCAGGTGTAGCACTCGTCGGCTTGGGCGGGTCCGGCCGTGAACAGCATCCCACCCAGCGTTGCCACCATGACCATGACAAGCGAGAGGGTGAGTCGGATGGTGCGCCGAAGCATCGCGTCTCCGTCCTGAGTTCTGATTCCCCGTCGAGGGGCTGAGGCGAGTGTGATGCGTGTATGCGGTGCGTGTCCACACCGTCACCATCCGCCACAGGACCAGACCTTCGAAACGCCCCTTCCGCAGGCCGCCGGCCGCGGTGACGCCGACCGCACACCGGCCCAGATGCACGCCGGCCCGCAGAATCGGACACGGGTCCGGATCCAGCAGTCGGGTGAGTCCGGCGGTCCTTCTCGGAGGAGGGACCGCCGGAGCCGCTTGCCGTCAGGACGAGGCGACCTTGCGCACGATGCCGTTGCACAGCCACACGCGCACGGCCCCGCCTTCGGAGAGCCAGTAGTAGTCGTCGCGGCCGTCGCCGTTGATGTCGGCGACGCGGACCTCGTCGCGGGTCGCGCCGACCGCGGTCGTGATGGTGCCCTGCCAGTCCCAGCCGTCATCGGTGGGGAGTCCGGCTCGGGGTTCGTGCCTCCGCACGCGGCCGGATCGCCCGCCACGGGGGCGGCGAGCTTCGGCGAGTACAGGACGTGCCGGTCTTGGTGACCAGCTCGCGCAGCTGGTCCGGCCGCTCGGTATTCGGAGCGAAGTCCAGGGCCAGTACGAGGTCGCTGTCGCCGTCAGCGAGGGAACGCAGACCGCTGCCGTTCTCCGGGATCTCCTGCGGTGCGAAAGACGAGCCGAAGGATGCGCATCCGGCGTCGGCAGCGGCCGCCGGGCTCGCGGGTGCGACGACCCCTATCAGGGACGCCAGGAGAGCCCCGGACAGTACGGCCGATACCAGGCGGCCCAGCGTCAACGGACGTGTGTGTCCCGAGAGTCGAAAGATCCGTCTCGCTTGCCTCATGGGCGGCAAGCTATGCGCGGAACGATGCCCCGGGGCTATCGGCACATCACGTCACAGATCCGTAAGCACCGGCCCCCGTTGCTCCGCAGCCCGTTGCCCGTTGCCCGTCGACAGCACGCAGGACGATGTCCGATTGCCGCCAGCGGGACGCGCCCGCCACGGATCAGGCTGGAGACATGACGATGTCAGCCACCACGCACTCAGACTCCATGGCAGTCCTCACCGGCATGTATGCCGCCGAAGCGCAGTACCTCGCGGCGGGAGGTCCCGGCGAGGCTTCGTTCGAGCTGCTCGCGCCCTTCTTTGCCCCCGATGTCGAGCTGCATCAAGCAGACGCTCTGCCTTACGGCGGCACGTGGCGTGGGCACGAAGGCATGGCGCGGTTCTTCCGGGTGATGGGGCAGGTGTGGGAGACGTTCGACATGGTGGAACAGGAGTTTCTCGCCACCGGTGAGACGGCGGTGGTACTCACACAGGTCCGCGCCCGCGCTCGTGCGACGGGTCGGGAACTCAGCTTCCCGATCCTGCAGGCGATCACCGTCAAGGGCGGGCGGATCACCGAGGTCCGTCCGTTCTACTGGGACACGCGGGCCATCGTCGACGTCTGTGCCGAGCCAGGCCCGTCAAGTCCGCTTTCCCTGGGCTGACTTCGAGGAAGGGGCCCTAAACCGGGGATTCGTACGTGCGTGCTGTTGAATGGCGTCATGTGGATCACCGGTGCATTGGTCGGGGCACTCGTCTTCGTGCTTGTCGTGGTGGCGCCCGCGGTGGTGGGGCGACGGCTCCTGGGCATACGCGCGGGGGCCGTGCGGATCGCGACTGCGGGGATGTGCGGACTCGTGGTGTCCGGGGGACTGTTCGCGCCCCGGATGGAGGAATCGGGAGAGCTCGCGCCGCTGTTGTCCTTGATGATCGGGGTGGGGATGCTCACCTCGATGGTGGTCCTCGCTGCCCTGGACATCGTGGTGCCGATGGGCGCCGTACGGCCCTTCGGGTGGGCGCAGTCGCTGCGGCGGCGCTTCGCGCGGTCGCGACGGTACTCACAGGTG
Source organism: Streptomyces sp. NPDC055815 (assembly GCF_053616475.1). Taxonomy (NCBI): domain Bacteria; kingdom Bacillati; phylum Actinomycetota; class Actinomycetes; order Kitasatosporales; family Streptomycetaceae; genus Streptomyces; species Streptomyces sp. NPDC055815. The sequence goes on from NZ_JBSHDU010000094.1 coordinate 28,139, forward strand.
GTGCGCATCGCCGCCCGCCACGGGCTCGGGCCGTACCTGCGAGGGCGGAGGCGCGCGCCCGGGGTGCGGCACGAGTTGCTGGCCCGGGAGTTGCGGCAGGCGTTGCAGGCCGGTGGCACCACGTTCGTGAAGCTGGGGCAGCTGATGTCGACCCGGCGGGACCTGCTGCCCGAGGCGTACGTCGAGGAGCTCAGTCTGCTTCAGGACCAGGTGCCGCCCGCGCCCTGGGGCGACATCGATAGGCAGCTCCAGGAGAGCCTGGGAGCGCCGGTGCGTGACCTGTTCGCCTCCTTCGAGCGGGTCCCGCTGGCCGCAGCCTCCATCGCCCAGGTGCACACGGCCGTCCTGCATGACGGCACCGAGGTCATCGTCAAGGTGCAGCGACCCGGGATACCGGAGCTCGTGGAGCGCGACCTGGACATCATCGGGCGCCTGGCCGCCGCGCTGAGCGCGCGCACGGCCTGGGGGCGTGGCCTCGGCCTGAAGGAGTTGGCGCAGGGCTTCGCCGTAGCGCTCGGCGAGGAGCTCGACTTCCGCATCGAGGCGCGCAACATGACCGCGGTGCGTCGGGCCGCGGAGGCTCGCGGCGACTTCAGCGTCGCCTTGCCCCTTCTGCACGGCCAGTTCAGCACGGAGCGCGTTCTGGTGATGAGCCGGGTCGAGGGCACGTCGCTCGGCAAGGCGGCCCCGGACGACGAGCGACACGGCAGTCGGCTGGCCGAGACCCTGCTCACCGCGCTTCTCAACCAGATCATGCTGGACGGGGTCTTCCACGCCGATCCGCATCCCGGGAACATTCTGCTCCAGCCCGACGGCACGCCTGCCTTGCTCGACTTCGGATCCGTCGGACGGATCGACGCCGGACTGCGCGAGGCGATGGCCGGGCTCTTCCTCGCCGTCGACCGCGGCGATCCGCTCGCCCTGCGCGAGGCACTGCTGGAGATCACCGACCGTCCCGACGAGGTCGACGAGCAGCGGCTGCTCCGTGTGCTCGGACAGTTCAGCGCCCGCCATCTGGGGCACGGATCCGCGCCCGACGTGGAGATGTTCAGCGATCTGTTCCGGATCGTGGCCGACTTCCGGCTGGCGGTCCCGCCGGAGATCGCAGCCGTGTTCCGGGCCCTGGCCACCCTGGAGGGCTCACTGGTCCAGCTCTCTCCGGGGTTCAACATGCTGGAGGCGTCCCGTACGTATGCAACAGCCCGGCTCGGCGACCGGATGGGACCGCACGGTGCTCGCGATGCCGCCCGCGACGAGCTCGTCGCTCTGCTGCCCGTCCTGCGACGGCTGCCCCGCCGTCTCGACCGTCTCGGCGGTGCGCTTGAGGAGGGCCGGCTCGGGGTCAATGTACGGCTCTTCGCCGATCCCCGGGACCGGCGCGTCGTCGGCGAACTCGTCGGGCGGGTGGTGCACGCCGTCGTCGGGATCTTCCTCGGGTTTGCCGGCCTCCAACTCCTGGGAATGGACGGCGGGCCGCGCGTGAGCGAGAACCTGGAGCTGTATGGGCTCGCGGGAGGCAACCTCTTGGTACTGTCCGCCGCCATTGTCCTGCGTACCCTCTACGTGACGAGCCGGCCCATGGAATGAGCGGCGGTTCCTGCGCGGGGCTGGGCCGCCGACGGCTGCGCGGCGCCGCGTCGGCCTCGCTCGCGGCCATTCGCACTGGGCAGTGACGGAGCGGTGGACTCCTCCCATCTGTCCTCTCCCTCGGTCCAGGTCGGTGGACGCGGTGGTGTGCGCCTACGGGACGGGTGCCTCGTCAATGTCCAGGAGCGCTCCGCCGAAGGTCTCGGCGCGGTGCATCGGTGTCGTCCCTCGAAGTGACCGGGCCGAGCGGCACGGACTGGGCAACCACCCGGCCGACGGCCGTCCTCCGGCGTCGACCCCGCCAAGTGCGCGCATCGCACCGGCCGGGGGGACCGGACCGAGACCGTCGCCATCACCGAGCCCGGGACGGACAACGGCGCTGTCTCCGGGGTCACTCCCGACACGGCCTCACCGACCTCGCTGCGGCACTCCGACGTGGCCGAGGCCCTCAGGTGCCGAGCAGCTCCTCGCCGCCCCTTTCCAGGTCGAGGACCGCGTCGGTCGGGGGCGCTGCCGCGTTCACCGGCTCGTCGTACTGGGCGAACGAGATGCTGATCTCGGAACCGTGGGACGCTCCTTCCAAGGACCGGATGTAGGGCTTCCCCCGGGCAGCCACGTAGATGATCAGGCCCTCGTCCCCTTCGGGACCTCGCAGGGGGACGAGCCGCTCACCGGCACGGTCGACGACGGGCTGGCGCTGGACACCCGCTCCGTTCCGAGGAACGGTCGACAGTGCCTTGTCCAAGTCGCACTGGTCCTTCAACGCGGGGGAGACCGCGGGGAGCTTCAGGTACTTGCCGCGCGCCCGCGCCGTACGCTCGTCCGCACGGGCCGCGGCCGCGGGGCCTTGGCGAGCGGCTGCCGCGCGCATCTCCGCGAGCGCGGCATCGCTGTAGCGGATGTACGACACGCTCTCTCCCGCGATCCTGATGATCTCCCCGCGCTGCATCGGTCCCAGGTCGAACGTCCCCGTGCAGTTGCCGTCCCGGTCCGCGTGCACGGAGATCACGGACCGTCCACGGGGTGACCGGATCGTCATGGACAGGCGCAGCGCGTCCGTGTCGCGGAGCAGGTCGAACGCCGTCTGCGCCGTTCGCTCCCCAGAGGAAGCCGTGGGCCGGTCCTGTGCGGGCCGGCCGTCCTCCGCGGGTGCGGCGCCCTCAGGCCCGCATCCCGTCAGCAGCGCCAACGTCAGGCACAGTCCCGCCAGCCGCCTCCTGCTTCCCACACCGGCACTGCGCATGCTTCGCTCCTTTCTCATGGCTGGGACCGGATCACCGCGACGCAGCACAGCGCCGCGAGCGCCAGACCGGCCGCCGCCGGCCCCGCGAGGGCTGCCGCGGCGGAGGCGGGAAGGACGCGGTCGGTCGGCGGGACGGCACCCTCCGGGTCGAAGACCATCGTCAGCTGCTGGCCCGGGTGGGCGTCGGCGCCGCAGCTCCGCCATGCTTCGGTGGCGACCGGGGCGCCGTCGGGGAGACGTACGGAACACGAGTTCTTGACGTAGTTCCGTCCTTCGTAGCGGTGGACGTGGACCGCGGTCACCACCACCGTACGGCTCTCACCGCGCGCTGCCAGGACGGCCTGCGCGGTCTGGCCCGGTATCCACCAGGCGAGGACGCCACCGGACAGGGCGACCACAGCGACCAGGGCGCGTCCCGCGTTCGTCGCGAAGAGGTACACGGCGGAGGCCAGGGCGACGACCGCTCCGACCACCGTGCCGATCGTGCTGAAACCAGTCAGAACGCCCGTGGCCGCGGCTGCCCCGATCAGACCGGCCGTCACCACGCCCACGACGACGCCCTCCACCACCAGCCGAGCAGGTGGCCGTCCGGAGAAGTTCGCCGGGCCCCACAGGAATGCCCCGTCGTAGGACATGGTGCTCCATTCTTCGCTCAGGATCGTGCGGATGGGAACGCCGCCCGGGCGCGGGTGCCGGTCACGCC